>JAPLZA010000032.1:0-6554 GCA_026395275.1 Candidatus Staskawiczbacteria bacterium
TTATCAGTCAACAATTGCAAAATATACAGGAGTTAACATAGAAGAAGCAAGTTTACCGGAAATTGAAAAAACTTTACAGAAATTAAAAATTGATTACGACAAAAATGGTTTTAATATAACAAGAGCAATTGATAATTTGTGGAAACATTGCAGGAAAAATATTGCCGGCCCTGGGTTTTTAATAAATGTGCCAATTGTAATGGAGCCTTTAGCTAAAAAAATGGAGAAGAATCCAAAATTAGTTCAAAGATTTCAGGTAATGATAGCAGGTTCTGAAAATGGCAAAGGGTATTCGGAATTAAATGATCCAATTGACCAGGCAGAAAGGTTTACCGAGCAACAAAAATTAAGAGATAAAGGAGATGATGAGGCGCAAAGATATGATAAAGATTTCGTTGAGGCGTTAGAACACGGCATGCCACCAACCTGTGGTTTTGGAGTTTCAGAAAGATTGTTTTCATTTTTAATGGATAAACCAGCCCGCGACTGCCAAATATTTCCATTAATGAAACCTAAACAATAATTAAATAAAAATATGTTAGATATAAATTTTATAAGAGAAAATGCAGAGGTTGTAAAAAACGCGTGCAAAAACAAAAATATTAACATTGACGTTGATAGAGTTTTGGCGTTAGACAAAGGAAAAAGAGAAATGATGACTGAAATAGAGGCCTTGAAGGCAGAACAGAATAAAATTAGCCGTGGCGGAACAGATAATAAGGCGATTTTTGCGCAGGCAAAGGAAATAAAGTTAAAAATTAAGGAAATGGAGCCGGAATTAGAAAAGATTAATTCTGAATTAAAAGTTTTGCTTTTACAATTGCCAAATATTCCTTTTGAAGACGTGCCGGTTGGGAAAGACGACTCTTTAAATGTTGTTTTAAGGAAAGTTGGGCACACCCCAAAGTTTATTTTCAGCCAGCCGAAGGATTACATGGAGTTGGGGACAACTTTAGATTTAATTGATGTTGAAAGGGCTGGAAAAGTTGCAGGCTCGCGATTTGGGTATATAAAAGGTGAATTAGCATTGCTGGAATTTGCATTAATAAAATTGGTGATGGACACAGTAAAAAAAGAAAAATTTGTGCCGGTAATTCCGCCAGTTATGGTTAAAAATCAAATGGCGCGCGGAACAGGTTATTTTGAGGCAGCAGACGAGAAAGAAGCTTATTATTTGCCGGCTGACGACATGTATTTAGTTGGAACCTCAGAGCAATCTTTAGTTTCTATGCACGCAGACGAAATTTTAGCAGAAAAAGATCTGCCAATCAGATACGTTGGTTTTTCAACTTGTTTTAGAAGGGAAGCCGGGAGTTATGGGAAAGATACAAAAGGTATTTTAAGAGTTCACCAGTTTGATAAATTAGAAATGGTTATTTTTTCAAAACCAGAAGATTCTAAAGACGAGCACAAATTACTTTTGTCTATTGAAGAAAAATTAATGAAAGCATTGGGTTTGCCATACCAGGTTATAAATATTTGCACTGGTGACTTGGGAAGACCCGCAGCTGCAAAATATGACATAGAAACATGGTTGCCTTCGGAAAAGAGATACCGCGAAACACATTCAACATCAAACTGTACAGATTTTCAGGCCAGGAGATTGAACATACGGTATAGGGACAAGTCAAACAAAATTAATTTTGTGCATACATTAAACGGAACGGCTTTTGCAATTGGCAGAATTTTAATAATGATTATGGAAAATTATCAGCAGAAAGATGGCTCAATAAAAGTTCCCAAAGCTTTGCAGAAATACTGCGGATTTTCCCGCATAGCGGGATCCCGCTGAGGCGGGAAAAGTAACAATGGAAAACATGGAAATTACAATTGATGGGATTAAAACAAATTACCAAGTTTTTGGAGAGGGTAAACCCTTTTTAATTTTGCATGGTTGGGGGTCAAATTCTGATAGATGGCTTCCGGTTGCAGAAAAAATATCAGAGAAAGGATTTAAAGTTATTGTCCCCGATTTGCCGGGATTTGGAAGATCTGATGCACTTTTAATACCCTGGAACACCAATAAATATATTGATTGGTTGGAAAATTTTGTAAAAGAATTGAATATAAAAGATTATTATTTATTGGGGCATTCTTTTGGTGGAGCCTTGGCTTCAAAAATGTCAGTTAAGCACGTGCAGGATGTTAAAAAATTATTTTTAGTTGCTGCGGCCTGCGTGAGAAAAAGAACAACAAAAAAGAGCTTTTCAGAAAAGATTGCAAAAGCTGTAAGGCTTCTTTATTTTTTGCCCTATTATGGGCTTTTTAGGAAAGCAGTTTATAAATATATTATTCGTAAGAGTGATTATATTTATGTTGAGGGCATAATGAAGCAAACCTATTTAAATGTTGTGGCAGAAGATTTATCTTTTCACTTGCCGTTTATTAAAGTTTCAACTGCAATTATTTGGGGGGATAAAGACGACTCTACGCCGTTAGAAGACGGACATTTGATAAATGAAAAAATAAAAAATTCAAAACTTGTTATTATCTCTGGCGCCGGTCACGATTTAAACAGAAAACAGCCGGAAATTTTAGCCGAAAAAGTTTTAGAGAACACATAGTATGTATATATTACTAAGCACACTTTGGTTTATATGGATGTTGCAGTACGTCCTTTTTTGGCTTTATTTGTGGCAGTTAAAAGACTATCACATAGGAAGGTTTGTAGACCATTTTAGAACGCATAAAGGCCAAAAGCTGATTTTTAATTTTGTCCAGATTTTTAAGTTATTTTTAATTGTTCTATTTTTTATAGCCGGCTCTTATTTTAATAAATTATTTTCTGTTTTGTTTTTAATATATTTGGCCGAAGCAGTTTTATTTTTAAGAACTATATTAAAAAAATCAGTAAAAAAACCAATAATAACATCTAAAACAATATTTTTAATTTCGATTTCTTTTGCAGTTATTATTTTGTTTTTATTTAATGTAATTAGATCTGAAGATTCACTCCAGCCAGTATTATTCTCGGGATTTGATATTTTAACTCCATTAATTATTTCTGTGATAGTGCTCTTGTTCCAGCCAATTTTTGTTATGGCAAGAAATAATACCCTAAGGAAAGCCAAAGAGAAGATGGAAAAAATAAAATCAGTCAGCGGCGTTAAAGTTGTTGCTGTTACCGGAAGTTATGGCAAAACATCAACCAAAGAATTTTTGTCAACAATACTTTCTAAAAAATTTAAAGTTTTAAAAACAAAAGATAATCAGAATTCAGAAATTGGCGTTGCCAAATGCATATTGCAAGACTTAAAGCCTAGTCATCAGATTTTTATTGCAGAAGTGGGCGCATATGACAAAGGAAAAGTGAAAGAAGTTTGTTTTATGTTAAAGCCTAGCATTGGTATTGTAACCGGCGTTAACGAACAACACTTGTCACTTTTTGGTTCTATGGAAAATCTTCTTTCGGCTGAGGGCGGTAGAGAATTGGCAGACGTTTTGCCAGAAGATGGAATTCTTATGATTAATGGAAATAATAAATATTGTTTAGATTTATATAAAGAATTTAACAAAAAAATACTCCTCGGAGCACAAGCGAAAATTTACAGCTTAAGTAATAAAACAATAGATTCAGACATTTGGGCAGACGAAATAACGGTTCATAAAAATGGTATTTCATTTTTGGCAATAAATAAATCTGGAGAAATGGCTCATTTTGACGTTGATGTTTTAGGTAAGCATAATATTCAGAATCTTTTGGGAGCTATTTTAATGGCTAGAGAGTTGGGCATGAGTTTTGAAGAAATTTCTGAGGCCTGTAAAAATATTTTAGAAGAACAGGCAGGTATGATTTTAAAAGCAGGAAAACATGGAATTAATGTTATAGATTCTTCATATTCTGCTAATCCGGACGGGGTTTATGCTGATTTGGATTATTTTTCTGTTTTTACCGGCAAAAAAATTATTGTAATGCCTTGCTTGATTGAATTGGGAGACAAATCTTCGGAAATCCATGAAAAAATAGGAAAAAAAATCGTTAAAATTTGTGATTTAGCAATAATAACCACTAAAGATAAGTTTAAAGAATTAAAAAAGGGGGCGCAGGAGGCCGGAATGGCGGAGAAAAATATTGTATTGTGCGACAATCCGCACGACATTTATTCGTTAGTTACACTTTTCTGCAAATCAGGTGATGCTGTATTATTAGAAGGTCGGGTTCCAAACGGATTAATCAATCTATTAATAAAATGAGTTATTTTAGACCTATATCTATTTCATTGTCGCCGAACGTAGAAAAAGACGATTTAAAGCTTGCTTTAAATTTGATTATACGGCCGTGGCTTTGGGTAAAAGGAAAGGCCGTAGAAGAGCTGGAAAATAAATTTAAAAAATACTTGGGTGTAAAATATGCTTTTTCTTTTAATTCCGGAAGAAGTTCTTTTTTTGCAATTTTAAAGTCTTTAAATTTACCCGATGGGAGCGAGGTGGCTTCGCAGGCTTTTACATGTAATGCTGTGCCAAACCCTGTTTTATGGGCTGATTTGAAGCCTTGTTATATAGATTGCAACAAAGATGACTTTAATATGGACGCAGACGATTTAAAGGCCAAAATTACTGTTAAAACAAGGGTTGTGGTGGTTCAGCACACTTTTGGTTTGCCGTGCGATATGGACAAGATTAGAGCTGTTTGTAGCGAATACCCAGGTATTGTTTTAATTGAAGATTGCGCGCATTCTTTGGGGGCTGAATTTAAGGGTGAAAAAGTTGGGGCACACAATAAGGCTGCATTTTTTAGCTTTTCTAGAGATAAAATAATTTCTTCTGTTTATGGAGGTATGGCAACAACCAATGATCCAATATTAGGAAAAAAACTTGAAGAATTACAAAAAGAATTTGGCCAGCCATCTAATTTTTGGATATTCCAGCAATTATTGCACCCGATACTTTTAAGTTATATTATTTTGCCAATTTATAATTTATTAGATTTGGGAAAAATATTTTTAGTTTTGTCTCAGTGGTTCCACATTTTGTCCAAAGCAGTAAGTTGGCAGGAAAAACAGGGTAAGCGACCCGATTATTTTCCAAAAGCTTTGCCAAACGCTTTGGCTGTGTTGGCCTTGAACCAATTTAATAAATTAGAAAAATTTAATTCTTTTGTTTTGCCGCCAAAAATCTCTGACAGAAAAAATGTATTTTTGCGATTTACTGTAAAATGTAAAGATGCCAACGAAATAATTTATAAGGCTTGGCATAAGCAAAACATTTTGCTTGGAGATTGGTACACAACCACCGTAGCTCCGTTTGATACAAACATGGAAGAAATTAGATATATACCGGGTAGCTGTAAAAATGCCGAGGATTTGGCAAGAATAACACTTAATTTGCCCACGCACATAAATATCTCGAAAAAAGATGCAGAAAGAATTGTTGAATTTATGCTTGACAATGTTTAACGAAGTTGTATAATATAAATATAATAATTAAATATAAAAAACATGTTTAATCCAGAACGTAGCGGTGAGCCAGTTCTTGAGCCAGATAAAATATCAAAAGAAGGTGAAGAGTGGAGAGACGCGGTGGTTGAAAAACCCGCGGAACAGAATAGGCAAGAAATAATTAATGAAATGGACCAATTAATGGAAACCAGAGATGGCATTAAGACTTGGGTAGATGAAGGGGCGGGAACACCAGCCGATCAAGAGAAGCTTAAAGAAATAATGGGGAAATTGAAAGTTCTAAGAGAAAAACTTAAGACACTTGATGCGAAGGAAAAGCCTCAATAGTAAAAATGACTATTATAAACACGTCTTCTTTCCGAAGGCGTGTTTTTTTGGTAATATGTAAATATAGAAATTAATCATGATAATTAAAGAGATAAACAACAAAGAAGCCTGGGAAAATTTCCTTTTGCAATGCACGGAAAAGACATTTTTACAGTCTTGGAACTGGGGTGATTTTAATGAAGTAATGGGCGAAAAGATTTGGAGGCTGGGCGCTTAGAATGGAGACCTGCCTGCGCAGGCAGGAAAGTTAATGGGAGTTGCTTTGGTTTTGAAGATTTCTGCCAGACGCGGAACGTTTTTATTTATTCCTCACGGGCCAGTTGTAGGAAATTATCTTAATGGGCAAGAAAAGAAAGAAATATTGGAATTAACTTTGCAACAGTTAAAGGAAATTGCGAAAGAAGAACGGGCAAGTTTTATAAGAATTTCTCCAATTCTTTTAGATAATGGAGAAAGCGAATTTCGCCATTGTTTTCCGATAGCCAGGAAAACAGAAATGTTTTTATTGATTTAGGATTTAGAAATGCGCCCATGCCAGCCTCTGCCTATGAAGCAACGTGGAAACTAGATCTTTTGCCCTCAGATGAGGACTTGGTTCATAAAATGAGAAAAACAACCAGATATTTAATTAAAAAGGCAACTGAAAATAAAGATATTTCTATTGAGATAAGCGCAGACCCTAAAAGTGTTGAGATTTATCAGAAACTTAATCAGGCGGTGGCTAAGCGTCAAAAATTTGTTCCATTTTCCGATAATTTTATAAAAAACGAATTTGATATATTTAAAAATGATAATGAGGTGGTTTTTATTTTTGGAAAATATAAAAAC
>JAPLZA010000032.1:6559-10020 GCA_026395275.1 Candidatus Staskawiczbacteria bacterium
TATAAAAAACGAATTTGATGCATTTAAAAATGATAATGAGGTAGTTTTTGTTTTTGGAAAATACAAAAACGAGATTGCTGCCGGCGCAATGATTGTTTTTTGGTCGGGGATAGCTTTTTATCATCAAGCGGCTTCGCTAGGAAAATTTGCAAAGCTGAATATTCCTTATCTTTTGCAATGGGAAGCTATAAAAGAAGCGGAAAAAAGAGGGTGTAAGGTTTATGATTTTTGGGGTTTTACTGATCCAGAAAAGTTTCCAAAACACCCATGGGCTGGGCCAACCTTATTTAAAATGGGATTTGGCGGGTATAAAAAAGAATATGTCAAAACTCAAGACCTTATTATGTCGAAAAAATATTGGATAAACTATATAATAGAATTAGTAAGGAAGAAAAAGCGAAATTTATAATATGTCTTATAGAAAAAGACACGTAAAATCTAAAATTTACACAATAAAACCCAGAAAGCCAATATTTAAAAAATTGTGGTTTTGGATTTTAATTTTGTTATTACTGATTATTTTATCCGGGGCGTATTTTGTTTTATTTTATTCTGGTTTTCAATTAAAAAATATAATAATTTCGGGCAACGTTAAGGTTGGGACCCAAGATTTAGAAAAAACTGTATCTGATCATTCGGAAACAAGTTTATTTAATGTTGGCAACATAAAAGTTGTGTCAAAAAGTATTTTTTTGATTAACGACAGCAAAATAAACGAAGATATTTTAAAAAAATTCCCCGAAATAGGAGGGCTTACTATAGAGAAAAAATTACCCCAAACCTTAATTTTAGGCGTAGCAGAGAGGAAGCCGCTTGGTATTTTTTGTGACAACGCCAATAAGTGCTACTTAATAGATGAAAACGGGATTATTTTTGAACCATTAATAATAAAACCGGCCGACACTACTATTGTGCGACAGATGTTGGAAAGTAAGCAGGTTTTTACAGGCGAGCAAGTAATAGCGCAAAATATAATAAGCGCAATTTCTAAGATTAAAAAGAGCTTGAAAGATAAATTTCAGATAAATTTAGACGAGGCACTGGTGACAAGCCCCGTGAGGCTGGACGTTAAAACAGACAAAAATTGGAAAGTTTATTTTGATTTAGATGTAAATTCCGATATTAATTTGCAACTTACAAAATTAAATTTGTTATTAGATGGAGGAATTTCTCCAGATTCAGAAAAGAATTTAAAATATATAGATTTGAGGCCCAAAGACAGGGCAATAGTATGTGATAACAGCACTTGTGGGGGACAGTAAACAATAAAACCGCCCTTCGACTTCGTTCAGAGCGGTTTTTTATTGCCCGCAAGAGCTAATTATGGCAAAATTAAGGTGAGGAATAAGCTTTTGTTTTTGCTTGACAAAGACTGGTAATTGATGTATAATTAATTATATCAAATAACATGAATTATTCTTTAGAAGAAGAGATAGTTGAGCGCTTTTTTGAGAAGATAAAAAGCCTGATTGTCCCTTCAGAAAACAATAATTATAAGTCCAGATTTTTGCAAAGTAATGCGCTGCTTTATGTGGTTGTTTTGCTTTTAGTTTTAAGGATTTTTGCAGTTTTGATTTCGACTAATATTCCCCAGAATATATTTTTTGCAGATATAACCAAGTCCACTTTAGAGAATTTTGTTAATCAGACCAGACAATCTATGGGGTTGGGGATATTAACGGAAAATGAAAAATTAAATCAGGCGGCTCAGTTAAAGGCGCAGAATATGGTGCAAGACCAATATTTTAATCACACAAGTCCAAATGGAGTCACGCCATGGTTTTGGTTTTTAAAAGCAGGTTACAGTTATCATTATGCTGGAGAAAATTTAGCAATTGGATTTTATGATTCTCAGGAAGTTTATAATGCGTGGTTAAATTCGCCATCACATAAAGCCAACATTACAAATCCTAATTATACAGAAGTTGGGACAGCTGTTTTAAATGGCTTCGGTGGAGGCAACACTATTGTTGTTGTGCAAGAATTTGCAAGTCCGTCAGCAGTAAAAACAGTCGCCGTGAAGACAAAAAATACAAAACAAGCCACAATAAATCAGGAGAGCAAAAGCTCAGCTATAAGCACAAGCGTGCCGGTTACTACTAATAACAACGAAAGAGTTTTGTCACAATCAGTAGAGGCGCAAAATTCTTTAGAAGCTCCAACAAATACTAGTGTCAGTAATTTACCTTCAAAATTAATAAACACTGTTTTGTATAATTACGACGGATTATTAAAAGAAATAACTTACGGAGTTTCTTTAGTTGTAATAGGTATTATGTTTGTATTGATATTTTTCAATTTTAACTTTGATCTAAAAGAACCGCTTGTCATAAGGGCAGCTTTAGTAATATCATTATTGGCTGTAACTACATTGCTGAATAAAGAGATGATTATTTCTTTAATACCGCATCAAATATTTATTTAACATGGACAAAGGAAATTCAAAAAAAATATTGAAAGCAGCTGTATTGATATATTTGGCAAGCTTTCTAATTATAAACTGGAGCGACGTCTCCTGGATTTTCAATTATAAAGAAGTTGACGGCTTGGTCAGCGATTTTTTTAATCCTTACCCGTCTATAGACGCTTCTACAATAGATCCTTATTTCTATCCAAATCATAGCCTGCCTGCGCAGGCAGGTCAAAATAATGTAGCGATAAAACCTGCAGAAAATATTAAAACTAATTATACTGACAAGCAAAATACATTAGAAGTCCCTAAAATATCTATTTCTGTGCCAATTATTTTTGCAGACAGCACCGACAAATCTACTCTTATGAAAGACCTTGATTTGGGTACTGTTTATTACCCTGGTTCAGTTTATCCTGGGCAGGCAGGCCAGATTATCATTTTGGGGCACTCAGCTCCGCCGGGTTGGCCAACCATAAAACATGATTGGGTTTTTACTGATTTAGATAAGTTAACGCCCGGAGATGTTATTTATATAGACTTGAACAATAAGCAATACACATATATAGTTAAGCAGAAAACTATAATTAAAAGGGGAGCAGACGTGCCTCAGGACAACTTAAACCCAGATAGTAATGTTTTAACCCTAATTAGCTGTTGGCCGCCCGGAAAAGACTACCAAAGAATTACTGTACAGGCTGAGCTTTTGAAAGGTTAATATCTATTGACATATTAACATAAATATGATAAGGTATAAAATAGTTAATAATTATATGAATACCAATAATTTAAGAAAAAATACAATAATTATTTTGTCGTTGCTGGTTTTGTTTGCAGTTCCTACTGCAGTACATGCTTGCCATGACGGCTGGGTTTGTCCGCCTCCGGAACCACCAATTTTTATTATGTGTTTTAACGCCTATGATTGCGGAACCAACGGTCCCACAGGATCTTTGTTTTGCCAAGGCAACAATGTTTATCAAAACTACATAACATATACTTGCAACAACCCTGGCACAGCCTCAAGTACCTGCACAAACGCTACCAACGC
>JAPLZA010000097.1 GCA_026395275.1 Candidatus Staskawiczbacteria bacterium
AGGACTTGGATATCCGGGAGGCCCAATTATTTCAAAATTAGCCCAAGGCATTGAAACCAAAAGGCTTCTCCCCCGCCCAATGATTGGAACAAAAGACTATGATTTCAGTTTTTCTGGTTTAAAAACCGCTGTTTTATATGCCGACAGAAAAGTTGAAAATAAAAATGCAGAATACAAAAAGCAAATGGCTGCTGAAATCCAGCAATCAATAATTGATGTTTTAATTAAAAAAACAATAAAAGCTGTCAGAGATTTTAATGCTAAGTCTTTAATTTTGGGCGGAGGAGTTTCGGCAAACCAAGAACTCAAAAAACAATTTGCATATAAATTAGAAAATGAAACTCCTGATATAAAATTATTTTCGCCAAAACCAAACTTATCGGCTGACAACGCATTAATGGTTGCAATAACTGCTTTTTATCATAAAAAAAATACCGTGGCTTGGGAAAAAATTTTCGTCGACGGTAATTTACGAATCTCTAAATAAAAAAAGAGAGCGACTAGTTAGGTCGCCCCTACAAAACTCGACAATCATTGTGGCGGAAGATTACGCCCAGCTTGTTCGCGAGCACTCTTAAGCGCACTCCAAGCATTATCAATTCTGGGAACTATCATCATAGCTGTGTTGTTCATAACCCTTCTCAACACATCGTCAAGCACTCGCTCGGCTAGATCGTTCAGGCGCTGACTTTCAAAAAGCTTTCTTTTAAGCTCTTCTATATCGGCTTCATCGTCTTCCATAGCTGACTCCTTTCTGAAAAGCTTCGGGTTTGTTAACTTCCGGCGTACTCGGCCGGTTTTTTGTTTATTGCTTTCGCGAAAATGTATACGCCGGACACAAGAACAATTGTTCCCACCATTGCCACGGCAATTGGAACAAAGTCTTCCACCAGCTTTACTGCATACATGACTGCAAAAACGCCGATCCAAAACCCAAGAAAACCAATGAATATTTTCACGTGTTTATTCTCTCCTTTCAACTAATTTTCAATTTGCTAATAAATTACTTTTACGCCTAATATACCATTTTGTCAAGAGTTTACCGCTTAAAGTAATTCTGATAAAATAAATAAATTAAGATGACTGAGCTACAACCACAATACAACGCAAAAGAGGTAGAAGATAAAATTTACCGGCTTTGGGAAAAAAGCGGTTTTTTTAATCCCGACAATTTACCAAAATCCCACAAAAAACCCTTCACCATAATAATGCCTCCAACAAACGCCAACGGAAACCTTCACGCAGGCCACGCTTTGGTTATGACAATTGAAGACATTATGACCCGTTATAAAAGAATGCGCGGGTTTAAAGCGCTTTGGCTTCCCGGGCTAGACCACGCAGGGTTTGAAACTCAGGTTGTTTATGAGAAAAAACTGGAAAAAGAAGGCAGAAGCAGGTTTAAAATGAATCCCGAAGAATTATATAAAGAAATTTGGGATTTTACAGAAGAAAATAAAAAAAATATAAAATCACAGGTAAGAAAAATAGGCTCTTCTTGCGACTGGTCGCGCGAGAAATTTACTTTAGATGAAGATATTGTAAAAACCGTTTATCAAACATTTGAAAAGCTCAATAAAGATAATCTAGTTTACAAAGGGAAAAAAATAATCAACTGGTGCGTAAAACATCAAACTTCCCTGTCGGACTTAGAAACTGCTGACAGCGAAAAAGTTGATAAATTTTATTATTTAAAATACGGCCCATTTACAATTGCAACCGCCAGACCAGAAACAAAATTTGGCGACAAATATGTTGTAATGCACCCTAAAGATAAAAGATATAAAGACTGGGCAGATGGTCAAAAAATTGAATTAGAGTGGATAAATGGCCCAATTACCGCAACCGTAATAAAAGACGAAGCAATTGATATGGAATTTGGAACAGGAGTTATGACAATCACTCCTTGGCATGACCAAGTTGATTTTGAAATTGCAGAACGCCACAACTTAGAAAAAGAACAAATTATAGATTTTTACGGCAAGCTTTTACCTGTTGCGGGCGAATTTACAGGAATGAAAATTTTAGAAGCCCGGCCAAAAATTATTGAAAAATTACAATCAAAAGGATTAGTTGAAAAGATTGAAGAAAATTATAAACATATAACCAAAACCTGCTACAAATGCGGAACAATGATTGAACCTCAAATAAAAGAGCAATGGTTTTTAAAAATGAAACCACTGGCCGAGCCGGCAATTAAAGCTATTAAAAAAGGTGACGTTAAATTTATCCCCGAGCATTACAAAAAAATTGCCTTGCATTGGCTGGAAAATATAATTGATTGGAATATTTCACGGCAAATTGTTTGGGGAATTCCAATACCGGGCGACACAGAGCATCAAGTTTTTGACACTTGGTTTTCTTCCGGGCAGTGGCCTTATGCGGTTTTAGGATATCCAAATGGAAAAGACTTTAAAACTTTCTGGCCAACAGATGTAATGGAAACCGGCGGAGACTTAATTTTCTTTTGGGTTTCCAGAATGATTATGTTTTCGCTTTATAACACCAAAAAAGTTCCGTTTAAAAATGTTTACATGCACGGCGTGGTTTTAGATGAAAAAAGACAAAAAATGTCCAAATCAAAGGGTAATGTTATAAACCCGCTAGAGTTAATAGAAAACCTGCCGTTAGACGAAAATAAAATAAAAGCATACAGAAATTTTGCCACAAAAATATGGAATGCCTCGCGTTTTGTGATGATGAATTTGGCAGATTATAATCCCAAAGCCAAAGTTAGGTTAACTGGCAAAGACAAAAAAACTTTAAAAGATTTCCAAAAGCAAATAAAAGAAATAACCAGAGAAATGGACGGATTCAAGTTTTATTTAGCCAGCGAAAAAATATACCACTATTTTTGGCATACTTTCTGCGACAAAATTATTGAAGAGCAAAAACTAAGGCTTTTAGGTGGCAACGCAAAGGATAGGGCTTGCAGCCAACATGTTTTGCTAATTTTACTCTCTGAGCTACTCAAACTTTTACACCCTTTTATGCCTTTTATAACAGAAGAAATATACCAACAACTGCCTATTAAAGAAAAAATGGCGTGTTTAATGGTGGAAAGTTAGAAAAAAACATAATAAAAATTATTAAATAAAATAAAAAATGGATTTTAATATAATAATTTATGTGGCTCTCGGTGTTTTACCCAGCTTAACTTGGCTTTTTTATTATTTAAGTAAAGACTTGCACCCAGAACCTAAAAGAATGATAATAAAAATATTCTTTTGGGGCGTTTTTATATCCATTCCGGTATTCTTTGTAGAAATAGGATTTACAAACTTATTGAGCTTAGTTGATAACATAAACCCTTTAGTGTGGAGCTTAACATACTGGTTTTTCATAATATCTTTTACAGAAGAGTTCTTTAAATACATTGTCATAAAAGTAAAAGTGATCAACAGTCCGCACCTAGACGAACCGCTAGACGTAATGCTTTATATGGTAGTTGCTGCTTTGGGTTTTGCGGCAATAGAAAACGTACTTTATTTGTTTGCTCCAGTGCAGGGACACTTATCTCTTGGCCAAATAATAGACAGAACATTGCTTATAGACTTTTTCCGGTTCATAGGCGCGGTTTTTCTACACACCCTATGTTCTGCTGTTATAGGTTATTCCCTGGCTATTTCTTTTTGTGAGGTTAAGGGTAAAAGAACAATTTTAGTTGTGGGTATTTTAATGGCAACGCTATTGCATGGAATCTATGATTTTTCTATAATGGAGTTAACAGGATACATACAATATGCTATTCCTATTGTTGTTATATTAACGCTCGCTTTTCTAGTTTTCTCAGGATTTGAGAAACTTAAAAAAATGAAGAGCATTTGTAAAATTCAATAAATTAAAAAAATAAATATATGGCAAGAAAAGCAAAAACAGCAGCCCCTGCTGTAGCTCCAGAGATAAAAGAAGAAAAACCCGTAACAGCCACTCCTGTTGTTGCAACAACAGATAAAATATTCGACCAAGAGGGTGAACTTGTGGTGGATGTCTATGAGACTAAAGCCGATTTTGTGGTTTTAGCTGCTATAGCGGGAATCCAAATAAAAGATTTAGACATTTCTTTAGAGAAAGATATGATGGTTATAAAAGGCGACAGATGCGACCCACACCTGCATCACGACAAAAAATATTTCTATCAGGAATGTTATTGGGGCCCGTTTTCCAGGAAAATAGTTTTGCCAGAAAACATTGATATAGACAAGGCCGACGCACAAATTGATAAAGGAATTCTTACGGTAAAAATACCCAAAAACGAAAAACTAACAGGACCTGCAGAAAAACTTGGAGTAAAATCAAACTAAGTAGATATACAAAAACAGCCCCGCCTTCGGCGGGGCTGTTTTAATTTGTGCCGGCGGTGGGACTAGAAACCCGTCGCTCGTACAACTCGCTCCTTCAAAACCCTCGGTTTTGAATAATTTCCTACACGGGGGAAATCCTTTCCCCCGACCCCTCTTTTGGGTTCGAGTCCAAGCACAAATTAAAAAACCCACAAAATGTGGGTGTCTTAATTTGTGCCGGCGGTGGGACTCGAACCCACAACTCTTGCGAGATTAGTTCCTAAGACTAACGCGTATTCCAATTCCGCCACGCCGGCAGGGATAATATTCAATTATATGCTGAGAGTTTGGAGAAGTCAAAACTATTGACAAGGTTAGTGTTATATGCTATAATTATATTAGTAAGAGTTCATTGTCAATTATAGTCGTTATTACTCTTTGCCGCTGGCAAAGGGGGCGATTATTTTACAGTGGATTTCTTCAAAAGGAGAAAGAAGGATCGTATGGACGCTCAACACAAAAAACGGGTCTTAGGCATAACCATCGGATTAGCCGGCGCCATGCTGGTTATCAGCACGTGCTGGTATGGGTTCAGTTCCAAGCCGAACAAGGCCGCCGCGCAGAGTCAATCGCCACCCGTGGTGGCGACACCGGCTCCTATGCCGGCTCCCCCGCCAGTTCCGCCAGTTGCACCGCCCCCGCAGCCACCACCACCCGTGGATCCGCAACCTTCGGCCGACGCGACCGAACTGGCCAACCTGCGCAAGCAGGTTGAAGACATGAAAAAGCTCTGTGCCGACCAAATGAGGGTGACCGAAAGTGCGGTCGAAGGACTCAAGAAAGGCCAGCAAGAAAACCAAGCGCTTCAAGAGAAGCTCCGGGCCGCTGCGCAGCCGCAGCCACAACCCGAGGTCATGCAAGCGCTCGGCAAAGCAGGCGCAAGCAAGGACATGATCCTGAACGTGTGGACCGGCCTCCCGGCTGTTCTGCACGAGCTCAAAAAGAGCGGCGGGGCACGTCCTCAACCGCACTTCCAGCCAGGATTCCGGCCTGAGCCCGTGCGGAGAGTCTGCGGGCCATCGCCGGAAGTTCAACGACGGATTGCTGAGCTGAAAAACAGCATCGAATCCGCCGACAACGACCTGTCGATTGAGCAACAAAACCTTGCAGCCGAAGTGGCTGCGTGGAATGCTGACAACCGCTCAGATGAAGGTCGGAATGCCTCGCGCCAACGCGCCATGGAGCGCATCAAACAGCGAATCGGCGCCATCGAGAGGGGCCGAAAAGCATTGGCAGCCGAGCTTATTCAGCTCGAACGCCAAATCCGGCAACAATAGGGGTTCTAGCCCCTTCCACCAAGGGCTGGCCGTTCCCCAAAAGGGAACGGCCAGCACCAAGGCACTCTAAACAAAGAGTGCTTTTCTTTTGCATATAAAAGCAGCCCCATTGTACGGGACTGCTTTTATTTAAAGTTAATTATATACCAAGCGCGTTTTGTATCATTCC
>JAPLZA010000101.1 GCA_026395275.1 Candidatus Staskawiczbacteria bacterium
CATAGAGCACCCTATTATAAGCGATAGCAGAGCGCTTAGCCAAACTATGGGGTTAGATTGTAGATAAACATATTTGTATGTATTTTTTGACACTTCATTCCAAAGATAATTAATAGCACGAGCTCCAAGTGGCCACACAAAAAACGGACTGCCATTTTCTTTAGGATCAGATAATTTTAATTTAGGAACGCCTTCATTATACGAAAAAACATAATCAACAGAATCTAAAAACATAATAGGAAAATTAGAAAAATTCCCGCTTGTGCCTTCTGCCAATATTTTTTTATATTCAGGAGAGGCCCGGTAGTATCCATTGTCTGAAAGAGCAGGGACAATCTTTTTTCCCAAAGAAAAATGAATTTGCCAGACAGAAATATAAATAATTAAGAATCCTAGAGTAAATAAACCCAGCGCTTTTATAATTTTTTTCCAATTCGGGAGTAATTTGTAGAAGTAGGCGGGCAATAAAAGAATCATTGCAAGCCCCCAAAGTTTTGTTGAAGCAACCAGCCCAAAAGTTATTCCAAAGAACAGGTTTAGCACAATAAACATGCTTATTTTTTCTCCGTATTCTAAAATCAAAAAATATATTAATATCATTAAAACAGAGAAAAATATCAGAGGCCCTTCAAGCATTGCTCCCCTAAGATGAACTATTAGCGCATTATCAAAAATATAAAGACAGCTTAATAAAGCAGAGTATAAAGAATTTCTTGTTATATATAGAAATATTAAAAAAAGCAGAGGAGCAGTTAGCCATCCTAAAAGTGCAGAGAAAAATCGGTAACCTTTAAACGAAAAATCGTCGGGATAATTTGAAGCTTGGTCAGTGTTGATAAATTTATTGTCATAGCTTCCCTTTTTGCCATATTGTCCGTTGGGGTAAAATATTTTTTCGCCTAAAGCTATCAGCAACTTTCCAAGAGGAGGATGTTGCTCCATAAAATAAACCCCATTTAAATATTTTTGCGCGCTGGCAATGTGATACCCTTCATCCCAAAAACCGCTAGACGTTTCTGCATACCTAAAAAAATATGTAAAAAAAGCCAGTACAATAATTATTGCCAGACAAATCCATGTTTTAGAATTAAAAAGGGGCGCCCACTGGGTCTTGTCGGAAGTATTAAATTTTGCCAGAAAATTTAATTTAAACATTTGTGCCCCCGGTAGGAATCGAACCTACATTATCGGTTTAGAAAACCGGTGCTCTATCCATTGAGCTACGGGGGCTTATTAAGTAATATATTATCATATAATTTTGCCTTTGACAATAAGGTGTTTTTGAGATATTATCTATAATATATCGGGGTATAGTGTAACGGTAGCACGAGTCGTTTGGGACGATTTAGTTAGGGTTCAAATCCCTATACCCCGACAAAAATGATAGAATAAATTTATGGCGGCTATGGTGTAGTGGTTAACACTAGAGTTTGTGGAACTCTCATCACGGGTTCGAATCCCGTTAGCCGCCCAATTAATCGTATTCACTAATTAATGAAGCCACGCGCAGAATCAGAAAAAGAAAGGCTTAATTTGTCTGACATATTAGTCAGGTTGGCTTTTGCTGGGCAAAAATTAGAGCACGACACCAAAGACACTCACCAGCTCAACCCTGTTGAAAGATTAGTTTCCATAAAAAATGTTTGGGACGCCTGCAAGGCCGAATTGGGAAACGTAGAAACAGCTATTGATGTTGGCAGTGGGTTTGGCTACGGCACAGTTTTTTTGGAAACTGAAGGCATAAAAACAATTGGCATTGAAAATGTAGGTAAAAAAATAAAACAAGGAGTAGAATTATTTCATAAAGCAGGAGTTGATGTTAAAGTAATAGATTCGTTAGATTTTCAAAAATCACCGGCTTTTATTGAAGCAGACTTTAATTCAGTTGAGGGCAAGGCAGCAGCTGACTTAATAACAGTTTTTTATGTGGGGCCGGCAATTGTAGACAAAGAAGGGGCGTTTGAAAAATTTAAAAGTCTTTTAAAAGAAAACGGAAAAATTTTGGTAGCAACCAATGCCGGTAAAGCAGAAACAGAAAAGTGGTTAGAAGCTCACCCAATTCCGTTTAGCCATAAAATAATTGAAGTTCCAGATAACTTTGAAAAAACCGCAATAATTTTAGAGCAACAAAAATAAAATATTATTAATAATTAAAAAATAAAAAAATATGAAGGGATTTTGTTCAAATATAGAAAAAGATACGTTAGGCAATAAAAATTTTAGGAAAGTTATATATACTGGGAAACACAGCCAATTAGTTTTAATGACATTGGCTCCAAGCCAAGAAATTGGAATGGAAGTGCACGAAGACAACGACCAATTTTTTAGGTTTGAAAAAGGAGAAGGTAAAGTTATTATTGATGGCAACGAATATAAGGTTGCAGATGGGTTTGCAGTTGTTGTCCCCGCTGGTAGTCAGCATAACGTAATAAACACTTCGAAGAAAAATACTTTGAATCTTTATACAATTTATTCTCCTGCACATCACAAAGACGGAATTATAAGGGTAACAAAAGCTGATGCAGAAGCAAACGAAGAAGAATATGACGGAAAACCAACTGAATAAATAAATTTAAAAAGCGGGGATAATTCCCCGCTTTTGTTTTCTAATAATTATTGATACAATAAGGAATCTATGCAGTTCTCAAAGTTCTCAAATTTTTTAGTGGTAGCAATAATGCTCGAATTTTTAATGGTTTGTGTCTCTTTTGGTTTGAGTAATAATTTTTATAATCAAGGAGTACAAGTTTCTGCTAAATTAATTATTGCGGAAAATAATATACCAAAATATGTTCCACCGCAGAAATTAGCAAATCCCCCAGAAATTATAAATGCAGTTTATGTTACCGCTTATTCTGCCGGAACTCAGAAATATCTTAATTATTTAAGTAGTCTTTTTAAAACCACAGAAATTAATTCTGTGGTTGTTGATATAAAAGGCAGCAACGGGTACGTGTCTTATGCTTCGGGAGCTACAGATGTTAAAAAATATAATTTATATAACAGCGCAATTAAAGACATAGATTCTTTGGTAAGATTTTTTCACGACCAGAATATTTATGTAATAGGCAGAATAGCTAATTTTGAAGATCCGGTTTATTCAAAAGCCAGGCCTGATTTGGCAATATATAATAAATTAGAAACAACTGACTTGTCTAACCCTGTTTTGTGGCAAGATAATAATAAATTGTCTTGGTTAGACCCCTCGTCAAAAGATGTTTGGGATTATAATATTTCTTTGGCAAAAGACGCGCTTTATCACGGATTCGATGAAATTAATTTTGATTATGTAAGGTTTCCATCCGACGGTAAAGTAGACAATATGGGTTTTCCTTTGTGGGACGGCAAAACACCAAAACCAGAAATTATAAAAGAATTTTTCAGCTATGTGAGGCAGAGTTTAGTAGGTGAAAAAATATCTGTTGATTTATTTGGCCAAACAACAATAAATAAAGATGACATGGGTATAGGCCAGATAGTTGAAAACGCTTTTGAAAATTTTGATTATGTTTCGCCCATGGTTTACCCTTCCCATTATATAAGCGGATTTATTGGGTTTGCTAACCCGGCCGATCATCCTTATGAGATTATAAAATATTCAATGGAAACTGCTTTAAACAGGGAAAATAGCTTCTCAGAGCAAAAGCAAGCTCAATTGGCAGAAAACAGCAAAACAACAGACAAGCCAGCAGCTGGTCTAATAGAGCCTATAAAACCATCTGTGGAAACACTTCCTTTGGCTAAATTTAGGCCATGGCTTCAAGATTTCAATATAGGGGCTGAATACACAGCTGACATGGTAAAAGCCGAAATAAAGGCAACGCAAGATGCGCTGGGTGATAATTATAAAGGTTTTATGCTGTGGAATCCTTCAAATATTTACACAGAAGACGCAGTGTTAAAACCCAGTTAATTTTCTAAAAATATAAAATCCTGACAAAAAAAGAGAGCAATTACCGTTGCTCTTTTTACTTATAGCTTATGCGCCGAATTTTAAGGCCACAATTATGTGCCATTTGCCCAAATAGAAACTTTTTTCAGGTTTTTTTGGCGTCCACTTATAGTCTGGTCCAACCCATTTGATAGTAGTTCCATCTTTATTTCGCCCGAAAGATTTTTCAGTAAGTATTTTGCCACAACCACCGCACGTCCAGTTTGAACTGACATCTGCTACAGCAAGTCCTTCGGTGGTAACTAGTCTACCACAGTTATGCTCGCATATGCCCAAGTTTTCAATGAAAATTTCCATCGCGTCCTTCCTTTCCGACGGGAATTTTTACCCCGCCTACAAGCCCCTTTTTTCTCAGAACAATTTCGTATTCCGGATCTATCCAGCGTTTATTAATTTCATCAAAAATTCTCTCGGGCGGCCAGTTATCAAACAATATGTGCCACGCAGCATGTTTTCTGCGGTTTGTCCAAACTACGCATGGCTGTCCGCATATGTTTCCGGGGCGCCCTCCAAGGCTTCTGGGCCGACGATGGTGCCGGCTAGCTTTTCTGTTTTTGCGTCTGTTCCTATGTTTGTGCCTGTGGTTGCCCATCTTTTGTCTCTCCTGTTTCTGTGACAATCGGGCGGAAACCCGTGCATTTTTCGTTCATTTTGTCTGGGACGCACACAGAACAATCTCCTTGTCCTTCCATATGATGAATCACTATCTTAGATAGGAGTTGGTATATGCAAGTAAACTCTTCCATTTAGATCTCCTTTTGTTAAAGAGCTTTAACTAATTAAGTGTTAAATTTTTTCTTCCAGCTTCACAAACAGGTCTATTTTTTTTCCATCACGCAGAACGCTCAATGGTGTTGATTCTCCAATCTTACACTTTTGTAGAATATTTGCCAGAGGATTTTTGGCTGTAATTTTTTCGTTGTTGCAGGTTAAAATTATGTCCCATTCTTTTACGCCGGCTATATCTGCCGCCGAGTCTTTTATTACCGGTGGTTCGCCCAATTGTTCTCTAACCACCAAAGCCCCGTCATTTACAGGAAGTTTATTAGCTTCTGCCATTTCTTTAGAAATTAAAACATATTTTATGCCCAAAAACGGCATAATTATTTTTCCATATTTTTTAACTTCAGCTAAATCTTTTTTTGCATAATTTATAGGAATAGCAAATCCAATGTTTTGAGCTCCTGCAATCATGGCGGTGTTTATGCCAATAACTTTTCCTGCCATGTTAATTAATGGCCCGCCAGAATTACCGGGATTTATTGCCGCATCTGTTTGAATTAAACCTCTTAAATTTTGCATTTGGTTTTCAATTCCCCCGTAGGCAGTTATAAACCTCGAAAGCCCGGAAACAATTCCGGTTGACAAAGTATCTGTAAACTCGCCAAGCGCATTTCCAACGGCCACAACTTCTTCCCCTAACTCAATTTTCCCTGAATCTGCTAAATCTAAATACGGGAATTTATTTTTGCCCTCAATTTTTAAAACAGCAGTGTCATTTATGGGATTTCTTGATAAAACTTTTGCAGGATATTTGTGTTTTGGGTCTAAAATTACAGTGTAATCGGCTGTTATGTCAGAAACAACATGGTTTGAAGTAAAAACATATCCATCTTCAGAAATAATAAAACCAGACCCTCCGCCAATTTTAGTTTTTTCTATTTTGGCTTTGTAGGGAAACGAATTAAAGCTTTCTGCGCTCGGCAAATCTTTAGAAACTATAACAGTTATAACTGCCGGGCATACTTTTTTTGCAATAGAAATAATTGGTGACTTTGTTGGCATATTTTTGTCTATGTTAATTAATTGTTTAATTATACATTGTCTTGAAAAAAAGGAAAGAATTTGTTAGTGTTTAAGTGTTCTTTAACAACAAAGAAGGAGAAGCAAAATGAGATACATCAGAGTAATTGATGGTGGAGGAAATGGATTTCGCAGAGCAGATGTTTTTGGGACAAAAGTTCGAAATTTGGTAAAGACCAAAAAAGGCGAGATTACTTGCGTTGAGCAACTTACCAGCTTTGTTGACGGTGGCACGCTTGCAGACATAGCCGGCATTTCTTACGCTGTTGCTGGCGATATTAAAGATGGAGTAGTTATAAAGTCTCCGCAACTTCCGTGGCTAAACGGTGTTGACTTGAAGGCTGCGACAAAAGATTGTTTGTGCAAGCAGACAGCAGTGGTAAATGATATGGACGGCGCTGTAGCCGGAATGGGCGCATTGTTGAATTGGCCGAGTTATTTTATGGGTATAACATGGTCCTCTGGGATTGGAGCACGTGTTTGCAGAAACGGTCAAATTATAGCTCAATGCGAGGCCGGGCACACTCAGCTTGACCACTCGCCATTTGCTCCACTTTGCGGTTGCGGTTTACGGGGTTGTGTTGAAGCAATTATTGGTGGCGAAGCAATGACGCGTAGAATTCTTCAAGAAACCGAAATTAAGGGAATAAAGATCCCTGAAGGCATACACCCGTTGGCATTTTTGGATGATAAATTCCAAATTGGAGATCATTGGGCTCAAGAAGTCTATGATGTGGTTGCTCTTGGTATGGGAACGTATCTGGCCACCATACAAAACCTTTTCCGTTTGCCGCTTGTTGTTTGGAAGGGGACATTTGCAATTAATCGTTTAAAGATTATGGAGAAGATTATTCGGCACTATATGCGCTCAATTCTTATGAACAAGGCATGGGAGCCGGAAATGGTATTTGTGTTTTCTCCTCAGCCAGAAACTGATGCGCTGATTGGAGCCGCAGCCATTTTTGATCAAGTCTACGGACACTAAGCAGGATTTCCTGCGGGTAGAGCAATCTGCCCTTTTTTTTATGCAAATTTTGTGATAATATTGTTAAATATAGCCCCCGTCGTTCAATGGATAGGACGAAGGTTTCCTAAACCTTAAATGTAGGTTCGATTCCTACCGGGGGCACACTTCGCCTCGCTCAGTGCAGACAAAAATAGCTGGGGATAAAAGAGGTGTATAAACCTTGACTGGCCCCCTTATAAACGCTAAAATAGATATAAGTTGTTTGAATAATCTTAAATGATTTTTATGCAAAATAACGAACAAATTAGCAATATAAGCGACAAATTAATAGACTTCGAACTAGCAAAAAAAAGCAACAATTCAAAAGTTAGGAAAGTTCTACCGGCATTCGTGTTTGTAGGATTATTTTATTATTCTTTCCTTATTTCTGTTGGATTGGCCTTAGGATACATTGGTTCTAAAATATTCTCTAAATATTTATGCGAAAGCGGAAAGGTAGATTGTATTTTTATAGATTGCGGTAAATGGAAGGTTCATTTGCACCACTGGATTCTAGGAACATTAATTTTATTAATAGTCTGGATTGTTGACTATTTTTATCTTCCAAGGTTTTTTATGGGAGTTGTATTGGGTATTATTGCTCACGACATTTATGACTTTAATGATTGGCATAAGGTTTTAGTAAAAAAAGAGGCGAAATAAATTTCATTTTTAAATAAAAAAAGGGGAGAAGCTTGAGGCTTCTCCTTTGTTTTGTAACTCACAGATAATTTTCGATATCCCAGTCGGTAACTGCCTGGTTGTATACTCGGCACTCTTCCATGCCAAGTGTAAACAAGGTGTCGATAATGAAATCTCCCATTCCTTTTCTCAGCATTTTACTGCTGTTGGTCAGTAGGAGGGCTTCAGTAAGACTTCCTGGCAATTCGGCAACACCATCGTTATCGTGGTATAGGTTTCTCTTGTCAGGTGGAGAGAGTTTCAGATTTTCTTCAATTCCGGCTAGTCCGGCTAAAAGCAGAGCTGAAAAGGCCAGGTATGGGTTGCACATGGGATCTGGGGCCCTATACTCAACTCGAACCTTGGTTGTTCCTCTTGAATGGCCACGACAAAGCGCAGTCCTATTAAGCCAGTCCCACGAAATTCTAGTGGGAGCTTCTGCTCCGGGAACAAGACGTTTGTAGCTGATGGGTAAGCTGTTGGTCAGGGAAGTTATTTCGCGGGCATATTTCAGAAGTCCGGCGATGAATTTTCTTCCCAGTTCTGAAAGACCGTCTGGTTTTTTGGGGTCGTAAAACAGGTTGACTTCCGCGTCATCAATGATTGCGGAAATGTTCATGTGTGTGTGCATGCCGCTACCGTTCACGTGTCTGTTAAATTTTGGAATAAAAGACGCCTTCAATCCATTTTGCCCAGCCACTGTTCGAATGATGTCTTTGGCAGTTATGGTCCCGTCGGCAATGCGCAAAACTTTTCCGTGTCCGATGCCAATTTCGTATTGGCCGGTGGCAACCTCAGTGTGCCATTTTTCTCTCTTCAGTCCCACCACACCCAAGTGCTGGGTAATTATTTTCAGGGCTTTGTTAGCCTGGTCTGCTGGAGGAATGAAATAGTGGTCATTTCTTAGACCGGAATCTGTGTGGATGTGGGCGATGTCGTATTCTTTGGGTAGAAGCAGAAACTCAAGTTCAGGCGCGAAAAGAGCTTTTACCTTTGTGATTGTTTTTCCCGGGTAATGCTTTTTCACAATCTTCTCCATTCCCTTCATAGCCCGCTTCAGAGCGCCTCGGCTACAACCAGCATATGGTTCCAACTCTTCGCCTTCTTTTTTGGGAGGGAAGAAAATATCGCATATCACCTGTGCGGTGTCTTGCGACCAAGGAACCATGAAAAGGGTTGAAGTATCGGGCACAAGAACCATATCGCTTTCGGTAGGCGGGATGATTTTTCCAAACACTGAAGAGCCGTCAACACTGGTGATTCCGGTTCCGCTGAGTTGTTCTTTAGTAACTGTCACTTCGCGAAGATTACCCTGCATGTCTGTCAGTTTGCACCTTACAAATTCAACCGTTTTTTCTTTCTCGAAGAATTGGGTGAAAGCAGCTTTATTGCCAACCGTGGTGTCCTTACTTCTCATATTTCCTAACTTCCTTTCTTTCAGTTTACCGATTTTTTTATTGACAATGAGCAGGCATAATTATACCAAATTGCAGTTTAAAGTAAATGTTAAAGCAAGTTTCAAGCCATACTTTAGGTTGAAGTAAAGCAATTTTTCGGTTAATATAATTTTATGGAGAGTTAGTCTAATGGTAAGGCACTGGTTTCGAAAACCAGCGGGCGCAAGCCCCTTGCAGGTTCGAGTCCTGCACTCTCCGCTTTTTTAATATGGAATCTGGATTTTGGAAAAAACTTAAACGTCCAATAATGGTAATAGCCCCAATGTCGGGCGTAACTGACGATGCATTTCGCCAAATGTTTTTAAAATACGGCCCGCCAAGTGTTTTTTGGACAGAATTTGTTTCAGCAGATGGTTTGTTCTCTCGGGGCAGAGAATATTGTCTTAAATTACTGGAATACTCGAAGAAACCCGACAAAAGCACTTCGCGCATTTTGACGGGCCCGTCAAAATCTCGCCAGAAGGCGAGTTTGGTCGGGGAGCGTCCAATTGTTGCCCAGCTTTTTGGTTCTGACCCAGTTAATTTTGAGAAAGCAGCAAAGTTAGTAGTGGAACTTGGTTTTGATGGAATTGACATTAACATGGGGTGCCCAGACAATAATATAGAAAAAAAGGGAGGTGGCGCTGCTTTAATTAAAAATTTTGCTTTAGCAAAGGAAATTATAAGGGCAACTAAAAAGGGAGCCGGAAAAATTCCAGTTTCTGTAAAAACGCGAATTGGATATAAAAAAAATCAGGTTTCTGAATGGATTCCAGTAATTCTCCAAGAAAATGTTGCTGTGCTAACAGTTCACTTTCGCACTAGAGATGAAATGTATTATTCCCGCGCTAATTGGGGTTTGGCAAAAGAAATTGTTAAGCTCCGTGATAAATATTCTCCAGAAACATTGATTATCGGAAATGGTGACGTAAAATCTTTAGAACAAGCGCATAAATTAATAAAAGAAACTGGCGTAGATGGTGTTATGTTTGGAAGGGGTATTTTGGGAAATCCATGGTTCTTTTTTGATAAAATTCCGTCTGTTAAAGAGCGATTAAAAGCCATTGTAAAACACGCTGAAATCTTTGATAGTTTTCATAAAGAAGACATTAGGAAAAATGGTCATTATAAAAAGTTTGAAAGCCTTAAAAAACATTTTCACGCATATACTAAAGGATTTGATGGCGCCAAAGAGCTCCGCGAGCAACTTATGAAAGTTAAAAATACCTCTCAAGTGAAAAAAACAATCAAAGACTTTTTGGAAAAAAAGACGCCTGCTTCTTAAGCTGGCGTTTTCTCTTTGGCTATCTGAGCCAAGAGTTTTTGATATGGTCCGTCGATTTGTTGGAAACGCGGACGTTCTTGATATCTATAGGTTTTTGCTAAAGCATTTAGGGCGCCCATTATTCCTGCCACTTTTGGTCTTTGGCTTGGGTCTGTTATGA
>JAPLZA010000038.1 GCA_026395275.1 Candidatus Staskawiczbacteria bacterium
CCTTTTATATCGCTATTTAGAATGCTGCTAGTATCAATGGAAGTTGCCGCTAAAACCGGAACAGCTGAAATTGGATTGGCTAATCGTTTTAATGTTTGGTCTTCGGTTTTTGCGCCGTATGACAACCCTCAAATTGTTTTAGTTGTCACAGTAGAAAATGTTGAAGGTTTTGGAGCCGTCACACTGCCCGTTGCTCACGATGTTTTAAACTATTATTTCTCCAAAAAATAAAAATTTTCTTTTTTAATCTTTGACGAGCCATTCCACTAAAAAGTGGAATGGTATATAATTAATTCATGGAGGAGAAAATAGACGAAAAAAGTTTGGTAAAAGTTTTAAAAGCGGTTGCTAATGAGAATCGTTTTTTAATTTTAAAGTGTTTATACAAAAATAAAAAATTGGCAGTAGGAGATTTGGCTGAAATGATTGATTTACCATTTAGAAGTGTTTCAAAAGATTTGGGCGTTTTACGACGCGTCGAGTTGGTGCAGTTTAGAAACTTTAATTTAAACAGATATTATTCTTTAAATACTACTAAAGTCTCAAAAGAGCTGTTCCACTTTTTAGTGGAATGGTGGGATAATTGATGCATGGTTGTCAGTGGTTAGTAATTACGATTGGTGTATGCTGAACATATTAAACCTAAATTTTTGTAAATAAACAGGCGGTTCGAAGGTTATCTCTTGTGAGACTTCCTTCGAACCGCCATACATCCTTGGTTTGGGGTTTACTGCGGTGATTGCTTCACTACGGTTAGACATGCGAGCGCTATTACGCCGCATCCTATTGAAAGTGCTGGGTCAGTGCACCATGTGCAGATTGCTACCGCCACCGACACAACAAATCCTGCAAGGAATAAATTCTTCATGTTGTCTCCTTTACTTTCGGACGATTTGGAACATTACTGTTCCGGGGTTTGATGAGGGCAGGATACGCCAGTTGGCTTCCTGCGCTCTCTTCATTACTCGTTCTTTCTCTTTCTGGTCGCTACCGAATTCGATTGTTATGACTGGACCGTTCACAGCGTCCTCCTTTCAAGGGTGTTTAGTTTGGTTAATTGTCAAAAAGCTGATATTTCACTACATATTAATTATACCACTATTAAGGCTTGTTGTCAAGGATTGTTGGGTTCGTCTGATTTTGGTATTATAAATAAATTAATGATAAATATATGCCAACATTAGAAGAACTTAGAGATGAACGCATTAAAAAATTAAAAAAGCTACAGGCAGCCGGGATTTTAGCGTATCCGGCTAAAACAAGCAGAACTCATTCTGTTGCAGAAGCTCTTGCAAATTTTGGTAAGTTTTTCAAAAGCAGAAAAACATTTGTTTTAGCCGGAAGAATAATGGCGCAAAGAGGCCACGGAAAAGCAACTTTTTTGGACATTAATGACGGTTCTGGGAAAATTCAAGTAATTATAAAGCAAGACAAAATAGGGGAGAAGGGGTACCAGTTTTTCATGGATGTTTTTGACATTGGTGACTTTGTGGAAATTAAAGGAAAATTATTTACAACAGCTCGCGGAGAAAAAACTATTGAAGTAGAAGATTATAAAATGCTTTCAAAGGCGCTTTTGCCTTTGCCGGAAAAATGGCATGGGCTCCAAGACACCGAAGAGAGGTTAAGAAAAAGATATTTAGATATTATTTTCAACCCTGAAGTTAAGGAAATGGTTATTAAAAGAAGTATTTTTTGGGCTTCTATGAGAGAATTTTTGATTGAAAAAGGATTTATGGAAGTTGAAACTCCAGTTTTAGAAACAACTCCGGGTGGCGCGGATGCCAGGCCATTTATAACTCACCATAATGCCTTAGACATGGATGTTTATCTAAGAATTGCCATGGGTGAGTTGTGGCAGAAAAAATTAATGGTAGCTGGGTTTGAAAAAACTTTTGAAATTGGTAGGCAATTTCGTAACGAGGGAATGGATTCAGAACATTTGCAAGATTACACTCAAATGGAATTTTATTGGGCTTATGCAGATTATGAAAAAGGAATGGAATTTGTGGAAGAAATGTATAAATATGTTGCTAAAAAAACTTTTGGAACTTTAAAGTTTAAAATTATGTGTTTTGAAATTGATTTAGGAAAGAAATGGGAAAAATATGATTATCAGTCAACAATTGCAAAATATACAGGAG
>JAPLZA010000073.1 GCA_026395275.1 Candidatus Staskawiczbacteria bacterium
AATGCCATGCAATGCCCAAACAAAATTACAATGTAAAATTTTGTGAACTATGCTCAAATGGATGTAGCTATTTAGAATATTGTTTTAATTGTGATTCATCTTCTAATTGTTTTGGTTGTATTGGTATGCGTAAAAAAGAATACTGTATTTTAAATAAACAATATACAAAAGAAGAATATGAAGAATTTGTTCCAAAAATTAGGGAACAAATGAATGCCACGCCGTACAAAGATAAGGTTGGTAGGATTTATAAATATGGTGAATTTTTTCCTATGGAAATGTCTCCGTTTGCTTACAATGAAACTAATTCTCAGGAATACTTTCCCATGAGCAAAAAAGAAGCGGTTAGCCAGGGTTACAAGTGGTATGATGCGGAAGATAGAAATTATAAACCAACAATTAAAGCAAAAGATTTACCTGAAAATATTAAAGACGTTGAAGATTAAATAACTTCGGAAATTATTGCCTGCAGTCACGACGGAAAGAATTGCGACCAATTATGCGTGAGCGCTTTTAAAATTACTTTAGACGAGCTTAATTTTTACAGAAAGCTGGGATTACCATTGCCTCGTCTTTGTCATAATTGCAGGACATTTGAGCGCTTAAAACAAAGAACGGGATTAAAACTTTATTCACGAAAATGCGCAAAGTGTAAAAAAGGGATTGAAACAACATATCGCCCGGATCAACCTGAAATAGTTTATTGTGAGCAATGTTATCAGCAGGAAGTATCATAATTAAAAAATTCGCGACCGAATAATGAGTTCAGCGTAAATTAGACCACCCAATGTATATAATATATAACAGGGTCTAATTTCCGAAGCAATCTTGTTCGCCTCGCTCACAAGACCGTGAAAAATGTAAAATATTATTTAGAGAAGGCGCAGAAGGAAGGGTGGGCGATTGGGCAGTTTAATTTTTCTGATTTTAGCCAAATGAAGGCCATAGTGAATAAAGCGTCTGAATTAAAGTCGCCAATAATTTTGGGGACTTCTGAAGGGGAAAGCAAATTTTTTGGTTTAGAGGAAGCAGTGGCCCTAAGCATAGTGAATAAAGCGTCTGAATTAAAGTCGCCAATAATTTTGGGGACTTCTGAAGGGGAAAGCAAATTTTTTGGTTTAGAGGAAGCAGTGGCCCTAAGAGATGTTTTGATAAAAAAAACAGGTTTACCAATTTTTTTAAATTTAGATCACGGGCATTCTTTTGAATATTTAAAGCAAGCAATTGATGCCGGGTATGACATGGTTCATTTTGACGGTTCGAAACTTCCCTTGGAGGAAAATATAAAAATTACAAAAGAAGTTGTGAGATACGCTAAGAAAAAAGGAGTTACAGTGGAAGGAGAAGTTGGAAAAATAGGAACAGATTCTTCCAAGCTTTATTCTGAAAAGTTTGTGATAAAAGAAGAAGATTTAACAAAACCCGAAGATGCCTTTATTTTTTTAAAGGAAACAAAAGCTAATTTATTGGCAGTAAGCATAGGAAATTTTCACGGAATAGAAATTTCCGGCATTGACCCTAATTTAAGGTTGGATGTTTTGAAAGTTATTAAAGAAAAAACACAGGAAGCTTTTTTGGTTTTGCACGGTGGATCGGGAACTCCGGAAGATGACATAAGAGGAGCTATAAAATTAGGCATTGTTAAAATAAACATAAACACTGAATTAAGGCTGGCGTTTTCCGGTAATTTAAGAAGAGCGCTAAGCAACCCCGAGGAGATTACTCCTTATAAGTATTTACCACCGGCGCAAGTGTCAGTGGAAAATGTGGTTGCCAGGAAAATTGGTCTTTTTGGAAGCGCCAATAAGGTGTAACCCTGCCTCGCCGGCAGGCGGGTATTTACAAAATCAACATAATATACTAATATATAAACATTATAAGTTTTATGGCAAAGATAAAATTAGAAAGAGAAAAGTGTATTGGATGCAGTTCGTGCTCGGCGTTATGCCCAAAATATTTTGAAATGGCTGACGATGGAAAATCCCACATCAAAGGTGCGGATAAGAAAGAGGTTGAGGAATTGGAAGTCGCCAAAATAGAATGTGCAGAATCAGCAGCAGAAGCATGCCCAGCGCAATGCATAATAATAGAGAAGTAAATTAATAAAGCAAGGTGTTCAGCGTAAATTAGACCACCTAATGTATAAGATACAACAGGGTCTAATTTCCGAAGCAAATCTGCTCGCTACCGGCAAAAATTAGGAAAGAGATGGGCAAGAGAACAAGCGCCCTAAAAAATAATGGCAGAATCCCTGCTGTTGTTTATGGTCACAAAATAAAGAACGTTTTATTGGATATTGACTATAAAGATTTTCAGAAAGTTTATAACAAAGCAGGAGTTAACTCTTTGATTGAATTAAACATCGAAGGCGAAAAAGAGAAAAAAATTGTGCTTATACACGAATTCCAAAAAGACCCGGTTTCAGATAAAGTCATACACATTGATTTTTTTGAAACATCGGCCAAAGAAGAAGTTGAGGTGAAAGTTCACTTAGTTTTTGAAGGAGTATCTTTGGCAGTAAAGGATTTGGGTGGAACATTAATTAAAAATATTTCAGAATTGGAAGTAAAAGCATTACCGCAAAATTTACCTCACGAAATTAAAGTTTCCATTGATAAATTAAATACATTTGCAGATCGTATTTTAGTGAAAGATTTGATTTTGCCAAAAGATGTAAAAGCTTCAGCAAAACCCGATGAAATTGTAGTTTCCGTTGCTCAACCGGCCAAAGTTGAAGAAGACTTGGCAAAAGAAATCACAGAAGAGGTTGAAAACGTTGAAAAGGTGGTTAAAGAAAAGAAAACAGAAGATGTTGTTGAAGATGATAAACCGGAAGCAAAGCCAGCTGCTCCAAAAAAGTAATATATTCAAAAATCTGTCCCGCCATGGCTGGACAGTTTTTTAGTGCTTGGATTTTGAAAAAATTAAGCAATACTATATAATAAAAATAGAAATGAAATCATATTTTTACATTGGTGTTGCAGTTTTATTTTTAGGGGCATTGTTTTTGCCTGTTTTTTCTTTTGCTGACGATTTAGGAACACAATGCGCAGCGGTTACCGCTTCAAACACAGGGTGCCCAAATATGAGCTCGACCGACTGTAAAGCTTTGTTGCAACAGTGCGCAACATATTATGACCAACAATCTGCGCAACTAGCAAAAGACCTTTCTAAAACATCTGCTCAAAAAGACACTCTCCAGAGCGCAATTTCAAAACTAAAAAACAAAATACAAAGTTTGGAAGCTGACATAAGCCAGGGGAAAATTATGGTTAATGATTTGAATATACAAATAACAGATACGCAAACCTCTATAAATAAAACTTCCGAGCAAATTAAAAGTTCTCAGGACGAAATATCAAGCATATTGCAGTCTGTTTACAGAGAAGACCAAAAACCGTCATTTGTCATTTTATTACAAGGTAGCCTTTTTGATTTTTTTAGTAACTTAACCTATCTTGATAATCTTAATTCTCAGGTGACTAATTTGTTGGATAATAATAAAAATTTAGAAGTATATTTGCAGGGTCAACAGAAAAAAATGAATGACAGCGTTGATCAATTGCAGAAAACTATTGCCTTACAGTCACTGCAGAAAAAAGAAAATGAGCAGAACCAAGCTCAACAAAGCCAATATCTAAAACTTACAGAGGCGCAATATAAACAACAGCAAGAAGCTAAATTGGTAGCTGACGCGGCATCAGCAAAAATTAAATCTATGCTTTTCCAAATGGTTGGTGTTTCTCAGGTTCCAACATTTGGCCAAGCTTTAGACGTTGCAAAAGCAGTTTCTGTTTTAGTCCCAATAAGACCGGCATTTTTATTGGCGGTAATAAGCCAGGAGTCGGCTATTGGTAAAAACGTGGGGCAATGTATGCTTACAGACCCCAATACAGGCGCGGGGAAAAAAGTTTCCAATGGTGCTGCCACAATAAGAGTTATGAAGCCGGGCAGAGATACCACTCCGTTTGTAAAAATTACAACATCTTTGGGCAGAGACCCATATAAAACTCCGGTTTCATGCTGGATTCCAGCTTATGTTTGGGGTATGCCAACCGGCTGGGGTGGAGCAATGGGCCCAGCGCAATTTATTGCTTCAACGTGGAATTTATTTGCCGATAGATTGTATAAATTGCTTGGGCAAACAGCAGACCCGTGGGGAGTTAAAGATTCTTTTACCGCTGCCGCGCTTTATCTTTCTGACCTTGGCGCTTCTGCCCAAACAGCTACATCGGAAAGCAGGGCTGCTGCAAAATATTATGGTGCAGCTGGTTCATATAACAGCATGGTTATGAGAAGAGCAACCTGTATTCAAAGCTTTATAGATAACAGCACAATGTCTTCAGATTGTCAGAGCTTAATATTTTAATCAAGCCAGACACTTGACACCAGAATTTTTATATGCTACTGTACAGCAGTAATAGCTAAAGCAGGAGGGGGCCATTTCGACCCCCTCCTGCCAAGCGAACTATGCGCCACCCGAATTCCACCTCGTTTCATTTTTCTTGATTACTTAAGTGTAATAGGAAAAATGGGCGGGGCATGATTATAAGGGAAACAAAAACTAAGATACGGCAAAAAAGGCTTTAGTCTCTAGTTACGGGACGCAAATTGGCGACTGCTCGCTGCAACTATTAAAGGAACGCGTTTTCCAGCTAACGCAAAAAACATCGCGCTTTTGAATAAGCGTGAAGATAGTGTGTGTTATACAATTCACACAAAGGCAACGCGTTCGCCAGCTACGCAAAAGGGCATGTGTCCGCCAGAACCCAGAAACACCAACCATTTTTCTGTTTTCTGACAAACCCACGCCCTCTTTTTTTTACAAAAAAACCGCCGAAAGGCGGTTTTAAATTACTTAGGAGATTCTTTATGTTTAAACGCTTTTACAATTGGCTCTAAGTCTCCATTAACAATTACTTCTAAGTTGTGCCACGACTTATCTATACGATGGTCTGTAATTCTGTTTTGCGGATAATTATAAGTTCTTACTTTTTCAGATCTTTTGGCCCAGCCAATTTGGTCTCTTCTTTCTGCAGATAATTTTGACATGTCTGCCTCTTCTTGCCTTTGCAAAAGGCGGGCTGCCAAAAGCGTCATTGCGGTTTCTTTGTTTGATAATTGGTTTCTTTCTGACTGGCAGGTAACAGTAAGCCCGGTTGGTTTGTGAACAATTCTTATAGCAGACTCTGTTTTGTTTACGTATTGTCCGCCGGGTCCGGAAGATTTATAAGTTGAAATTTCCAAATCTGCCGGAGAAATATTAAATTCTGTTTTTTTAGGTTTCAATAAAACAGCTACTGTGGCGGTTGAAGTGTGAACTCGGCCCTGTTTTTCTGTTGCTGGAATTCTTTGAACCCTGTGCACGCCACCTTCGTTTTGCAATTCGTCGTAAGTGCCCGCTCCGGCCAATTCAAAAACAATTTCTTTATATCCGCCAACTGTTGACCTGTTAGAATCTAAAACTTTTTCCTTCCAGCCTTTTGTTTGGCCGTATCTTGAATACATTCGGTATAAATCACGCGCAAAAAGCCCGGCTTCATCTCCGCCTTGTCCTGCTCGTATTTCAATAATCACGGCTTGCTTGCCGGATTTTTCTTCCACTTCGGGAACATCGGGTTTATAATTTTTCCAATCTTCAGCAGTAAATTTTGTAAAATCTGGTTCCATTCCAAAATAATATCATAAATCCTTGCTTTTGAAAATAGCTTGTGTTAAAAATAAATCGCACCTTAACAAAGGAGTCATTATGGAAGAAATCATCAAAAACGGTATGATTATTTTTATGCTAGTCGGTATGGTTTTTTTGTGGGTGATGAGGATCAAAAATTCCATTAACGGGGACAACACTGAAGAAGCTAGTTGTTACGACGATCCGTCGTGGTTTTGAGAGAGGAGATTTATGAAAAAGACAAAAACAGTTTTTAGGGAAATTGTTGGAACAGGGAAGTGTCCAAAACGCAAAGGTGATGATAGCCGGCATGGATTTGTTCCGGTTTCGTTGATACAGCGCGCCTACAAGTCGGGAGTCAAAGAAAGTCCTTTCTGCATATACAAATGCAGGTTCTGCAAACTTAAGGTAGAGGTGCCCATTGAAAACGCTTTGAAAATTGAAGAAGTCGCCAAGCAGGGCGGTCATAAGCAATGACCGCTATTTTTTTGCACAAACTATTGCTATCCTAAAAAAAATATGGTAATATTCGAAATATATCCCGCCATAGCGGGACCCCGCTAAGGCGGGGCAAAATTTTTAAACAATTATGAAAGCAGATATACATCCAAAATATTTTCAGAAAGCAAATGTACGTTGCGCATGTGGCAATGTTTTTACCGTTGGTTCAGCAAAAGAATTTATAGAAACTGAAGTTTGCGCCAAATGCCATCCTTTTTATACAAAGCAAGAAAAGGTTATGGATACATTAGGAAGAGTTCAGAAGTTTAAAGAAAGAGCTTCAAAAAAATCAGCAACAGTTAAAAGGGTTAAAAACCCACGAGCTAAAGCAGAAAAGAAGTAAAGTAGTCATTAGACTATTTGTGTAATTTTTGTGTTCTTATTCTATCTGGATATGCCCACATGAAATTATATGAACGCTTCTTAAAAAAGAAATGTCAAAAGATACTAAGTTGTCGGTAGAAGAAATGGAGAAGGCAGGTGTTAATTTGGGACATAAAGTTTCCAAATTGCATCCAAAAATGAAGCAGTATGTATCGGGTGTGTGTCAAAAACAATGTGCACCTTTTTGATTTAGAAAAAACCGCTAAAGAGCTAACAAAAGCCTTAACTTTTATTTCCAAAACAGTTTCCGACGGAAAATCAGTAATTTTTGTTGGTACAAAAATTCAATTAAAAGCAATTATTAAAGGAGTGGCAGACGAGTGTGGAGTTTCTTCTGTTACAGAAAGGTGGCTTGGCGGAACTTTTACAAATTTTGAAACAATCCAAAAAAGAGTAAGTTATTTTAAAGATTTGCAAAAGAAAAAAGAAACAGGCGAGTTAGCAAAATATACTAAAAAAGAACAACTGGATTTTGATAAAGAAATTGCTTCTCTTAAAGTAAAGTTTGACGGCATAAGAAACATGTCAAAGTTGCCTGAAGCAGTAATAATTTTTGGACTAGACAAAGACATTACCTGCGCCAGGGAAGCAAAAAGAAAAGGAATAAAAATTATTTCAATTGTTGATACAAATGTTAACCCCGACATTGTTGACTATCCAATTCCCGCCAACGATGATGCAATTTCTTCAGTTAGGTATATACTCGAAAAAATAAAAGAGTGTATAATAAACTCAAGACAAGCTACTAAGTAATTTTTAATCCATGGTAACAATAGATCAAATCAAACAACTTCGCGAAGAAACAGGAGTTTCTGTTATTGAAGTTAAAAAAGCTTTAGAGGAGTCAAAGGGTAATGTTGAAAAAGCAAAAGAATTGTTAAGAATGTGGGGTAAAAAAGTTTCCGGCAAAAAAACTTCAAGGGAAACAAAGTCAGGATTAGTTGACACTTATTTACATTCCAGCGGGAAAACCGGCGTGTTGCTAGATATTAGGTGTGAAACAGACTTTGTTGCTAAGGCTCCAGACTTTAAAAATTTAGCTCATGAAATTTGTTTGCAAATTGCAGCAATGAAACCATTGTTTATTTCGGAAACAGAAATCCCGGAGGAATTTTTAGACGGAGAAACAAGAATTTATAAAGAGCAAATTAAAGATTCAGGAAAATCGGAAAAAATTGTAGCTCAAATTCTTGAGGGTAAATTGAAAAAATATAAAGAAGAAATTTGTTTGCTTTCGCAGACTTGGGTTAAAGATGATTCTAAAACAATAAAAGATTTAATAGAAGATACAACCGCGAAAGTGGGGGAGAAGATTGAAATAAAAAAATTCGCAAGATACGAAATATAAATTAGCTTATGGCTATAGAATTAATAATTTTAATTATTTTTATTGTAAGCTTGGCCGTGGTTTTGATTATTATGGCCTATAAAATTCCGGCTTTAAATTCTTTGCCACAAAACGGAACAACCGGAATAAAAAAGCATAAATTTATTTTGGCTATAGAGAATAAAGTAAAAGGAGTATTTATTTTTTTTGAAAAACAAATAATTTTTCATAAATTTCTTTCTTGGGTTAAGGTAATGACATTAAGAATAGAGACGAAAGTTGACCATCTTTTGCACAAAATAAGGCACAAAAACAATTTGCCAGCTTAGCACAGTGGTAGAGCAACTGTTTTGTAAACAGTAGGTCCCGAGTTCGAATCTCGGAGATGGCTCCAGACTATTGACAAGGATTTATTATCGAGTAAGATGTATAGTGTAGCATAAAATTATTAAATTTTTACTACCAAAAAAACTTATAAATCAAAAAATTTAATTTTGATTTCGAAAACGTCCGCGAAAGTATTTGCAAACCAAATATTTTCGCGGGTGTTTTTTTCAACAAGAACATCGCGACATTGACATTGACAATTGAATAATGAGCATAATTTTAAAAACCATTTTTAAAATTAGCAATATGCGCTCACCAATATTTTCTACGGGAAAATCTGGTGGGTAATAAACAACCAAAAAAAGTAATTAGTTTTTTAAAGTTGTTTCGAATTAGATTGAAATTTTCAAAAAGAAAAAAGTAAATCACACATTAAAATAGTAGTTTATTCTATAGTATAGATTCAAACACCAAATAATGTTTATTTGAGAGTTTGATCCTAGCTCAGGGTGAACGCTGGTAACGTGGATACCGGCATGCAAGTCACGGGGGCCGCAAGGCAACCGGCGAACGGCTTAGTAACACGTGGGTACCAACCCAAAAGTGGAGCATAGCTCGTCGAAAGACGGGGTAATTCTCCATAGTCTCGCAAGAGTAAAGGCGCAAGCCGCTTTAGGAATGGCCTATGGCCTATCAGATAGTTGGCGAGGTAAAAGCTCACCAAGTCTATGACGGGTAG
>JAPLZA010000006.1:0-378 GCA_026395275.1 Candidatus Staskawiczbacteria bacterium
GGCGGCAATCAGTATTGGAACAGGACAAGCCATAAGACGTATAGAAAAAGTTAGGGCTTGTTTAAAAGAAGCCGAAGCCATAAAGTAGATTTGTTTTTATGCCCAGCGGTAATACCAACGGGCTTTTTTATTGACAAAAATCCAGCAAGTAGTAGTCTTTAAATTGAGATCTTTTACAAAAAAGGAGTAAATTTATGAGTTTGAGTAGTGTGACTCTTTTAGATGGTAGCGTGGTTCGGCCAGGAGATATGGTTAAATTAATGTCTGAGGACATGGTTAAGGAAATTTTAAGGAAAAAACATAAGAAACTACACCTGGGTGATTATAATTTACAATATGATTGGTTAGAATATTACTACTATAGCATTGATTGGATAG
>JAPLZA010000006.1:444-4338 GCA_026395275.1 Candidatus Staskawiczbacteria bacterium
GGGTCCAGGCGGTTCAATCTTTTTTAATATCACTTTGAGTGAAATGGGTAGTGCCAGAGTCAGAGCAAAATATTTTCAGAAAGCTTCATTAGGCAAAGCCACAGCGTCATAACCCGGGTGTATCCCGGGTTTTTTTATTTGACAAAATATTGTTAAGTAGTAGTCTTTAAATTGAGTAGAGAAAGTCCTTTTACAACAAGAAATGGAGGTGCCTTATGCAAGGCGTAGAAATAGCACACATGAATGCTGCCTTGGCAGCAGCTTTGAAAGCGTTTTATGACTTAGGTCATTCAACCGTTGGAGACGCGCTACGACCAGTTGATGCTTACGGAAAAGATGACACTCTGGAAATGGATTCCGGTCCCGAAATTACTATTTGGCAGGAATTAAGAAGATATGACACTGGCGCGGTTGTGATTTCTGAAGAAATTGGATCTAAGGGCATCACGTTTAACGACACGTTCAACCCAAATGACACGCGTTCATTTAGGACGGTCTTTATTTGTGATCCCACCGACCGGTCAAATCAATTCAAAGAATTCTTGGGAAAACTTCCCAAACAGCAAAAAATCCGTGAAGTTCTTAATGATCCTGAAACTGTGGCAAAATGGGAGAAAGAATATGGCGCTCCCGCATCAATATCGGGTTCGACGTCGGCAATCAGTTGCGTTAGAAGAGGTATCCCAATTTTCGCAGTGATTATTAATTACATTACTCAACAACTGGCGATTTCGTGTGCAGCCGGAAACAGAATCATCCAGTTGTCTAGTGAAAGACCTGACATTTTGACTCTCCCAGATATTTTGGCGCGCGGGAAAGAAATAATTTTTCCTTGTCTTGACGGCAACGTTGCAAACATGAAAAAATTTGTAACTTTTTTAGGCGATGTCAAAAAAACTGGATATTTGGAAAACTTCCGCGACAGTGGATTTGTCAGCAAAGAGCAGGCGGCTGATAGGGCGCTGTTGGATGAATTCTTTGCAAAACATCTGCATTACGGCAAACCTGGCGGTCCGTCTCGGGCATTGTATCTTTCTGCTCTGCAACCACGTTCGACGCCAATGGGTTTTGTTTTAGCCAATGGTGAAAAAATCGGCGAGTGGATTCATTGGTTGTCTTTTGTGCAGTATGTGCGCAGCCAAAGCGATGACAGTCAGCCCGCCCTTGTCCTTTATGAAGTTTCTCAAGACAGGCCATGGACAAAAAATGGCGTCTTGATGGCAACTCATGCCAACTACAGTGTTTTCCGGGAATATGACGGCAAACTCTTCGTTGATACAAATTGGCTCCTTCAGCAGAAGCCGAGTCCAAGCCAAGTGCGTGCAACGTTGATCATTGCCCCGTATGATAACCGGTGGGTGATAAGTTCAGCAGTTAAATCCGGATATCGTCCGATAAGATTTTAAAAAGCAAAAGCAAAGTAGGTCTGGGTTTTGCAAGAAACCCAGCTTTTTTTATTGTAAAATTTTTGGTAAAATGAATAAATCTCTTAATTATAAATATTACATGAAAAAAATTATTATCTTTTTAATTTTAGTATCAATTATATCTGTTCCATTTTTTGTTTCAGCTCAAACTGCTCCGGCACAAGATCAGTTGACTCAGCAATTAATCCAATTGCTTCAACAAACAATAGTTCAGTTACAGCAACAAATTGTAGCTATTCTGGCGCAAAAAAACACAACAGTAACAACAAATACTTCAACGTCATCTAGTTCGGCAAGCAGTGCCTCATCGTCTTTTGCGAGTGTTTCGGTTAATGGAACTTTAGATTTGTCACAAAGCGCGTCTTATTCCAGCCAAACAGTTATTGCTCCTCAAACAAATTTTAAATTAGCTCAATTTTCTTTAAGAAACAACACAACAAAAGCAGTAAATCTTAACAAAATACAGGCTGATTTATCTCAGGGTCCAAATTTATATCTTGCCAGCCTTTATGTGGCAAATTTTTATGTAACATATGGAGAAAATAAAACAGAAGTTTTGAGAACAGTCGCTCATAGTAATTATTTTCAAATAAATTATAATCTGTCTGCGGGTAAAACAATTGAAATTTCATTATATGCTGACATTAATTCCGGAGTTCCTATAAACGCAACCATAAATTCCGGTTTGTTGGTTACAGGAGCAACAAATTCCGGGGCTGTAGTAAGCAGCAATTCTGGTGATGTTTTAGCCGGTCCAAATATTGTTTTTGCAGCCGGCACATTAGCTGTTAGCCAAGACGGTTCTACTCCAGCAGCAAAAATATTTGCATCTAACCAAAAAATTATAGCCGGAAAATTTCAGATTACATCAACAGCAGATTCTTATATTGTTTCTGACTTGAAGTTTGTCATTCCCGGTTCTATAAATTATTCTGCAATAACTGATGTTATTTTAGTAGACACCGTCACTCAAATAACAATTGCAACCACTTCTGTAAGAAGCGATTACGCCAGTAATAATTCAGTGTTTGATTTTAATGTAAACATCCCCGTTCTTGCTAATTTATCTAAATCCTTAACGGTTTATTATGATTTGGGCGCGTTCAATAGTGCGGGAGGGACAGTTAGCATAAATATAGCTCCGGTTTTAGCTTATATAAAAGCTACAAACAGCAGTGGAAAATTGATTGATGGCTCGGCAAAAAATTATACCAACATTCCGGTTGCTTCTTATGGCGGGATCACTTTGCCCGATGCAGGAGTAACAGTTAACGGCGCATATGTGTTTAAAACTATTCCAACATTTACAGCTAGCCAGCCGGAAGCAAGTGCTTATAATAACTCGAACATAAATCTCTATAGGTTTAATATGGCAGCTGATCCAAGCGGAGATGTTTCTGTAAAACAGATAATTTTTAAAGTTACAATTAACGACCCCAATAACAGTAATTTTCATTTAACCAACTTCACCTTTTTTAAAGGAGGCTCTGATTATACAGCGTCAGTTAACATAGGAAACGTCATAGGAGATAATTATATAGGGCTAATCCGTGACGGAGGGATTGGTTCGGGATTAATAAATAAAGTGGTTGTAACTTTTAACAAAGAAGAGGTGATTCCTGCGGGCAAAAATCAAACTTATACCCTGAAAGCTTATGCAAACAGTTTTGTGAACACAATAAAACTTGGAGCTGATTCTGTTTCAACATATATACCCGCAGACACCAGCGCGCTTATTAACAGCAGTTATTTGCGACCTATAAACTACAGTCTTTATTATGGCTTGACCCAGGGTTCTTTGAATGACCCTATTGAGTATAATTTGCTATGGTCTGACAGGTCCCAAATATTCTCTATTGCCCACAACGATTCAATTAATTCTTCCTCTGGGGATTGGTATAATGGCTTTGATATTCCGGGATTGCCCCTTGAGTCTCAAACAGTAGTTGCAAAATGATTTATGCGTTTTGTCTTTTTGTTATTTATGATATAATTATATTAATAAATACATGAAAAAGTTACAAAAAGGGGTTACATTTTTCGAAATTCTTTTAGTGATTGCATTGATCTCTATATTGGCCAGTGTTGTAACTTTGGTTATAAATTCTACGAAGTAAACAGTGTTAAATAATTAAACTGCCGGGTAAAGCCCGGTTTTTTGACATTTTTAAAATTTTAGTGTATAGTTAATATATGATACATAAGCAAACAGATAAAGCGCCCCAAAATGAACCAGAAATGACTTTTGGCGGTCTTGGCATAGCTCCGCAAATTTTAGATGTAATTTTAAGGCTGGGTTTTAAAGTCCCAACTTCTATACAGCACAAAGCAATTCCTGTTGCTGTTGAAGGCAAAGATATTATTGGCATAGCGCAAACAGGCACAGGAAAAACTTTGGCTTTTGGAATTCCAATGGTTCAGCAAATTTTAAAAAACGGTAAAGGCAAGGGATTAATTATATTACCAA
>JAPLZA010000111.1 GCA_026395275.1 Candidatus Staskawiczbacteria bacterium
TACCGGAGTAGCCCCAGATAACGTTGCTAACGGTACATTCTGTGTAGACTATAAAGGTTACAAGAAGGTAACAGCAACTGCTTGCGCAACAAGATGTCCTGCCGCAGCAAATGCAACAGACGAAGCGTGTAGTGATTAATTAACAAGCTCTATATCATAAACACCCCTCGAAAGGGGTGTTTTTTATTTAGAGGGAAGAACGGTTGGCGAGAAATAGTCGCAAATTTTGCTCCAGCAAAATTTACGACTATTTTAATTTACCTTAACGGTAGTATAATTAGAGTATGGGTGATGAAGGGTATAAAAATTTGGAAGAACAAAAATTATCAGAAAAAATTTTATTGCAATTAGCCGATTGTGTTGATTTTGGGTTTTCTTATAGAGCCCAAAAAATGTTTAAAATTTCTGGCAAAGATTTTAGAGATTTGATAAAAACAAAGGAAAAAGATTTTAAAAACAGTATAACGGAATTAAAAAAATATAAATTTATCGAGAAGAAAAAGAATTATGACGGTTCTGTTATAATTTCTTTGACTGAAAAAGGAAAATTAAGGGCGCTTAATTTAAGATTTAAAAAATTATGCAACCGTAGGGAAAAATGGGACGGGAAGTGGCGTATGATAGCTTTTGACATACCCGACGAATGCAAAAAGGGGAGGAACGCTTTAAGATACAGGGCGCGCACGGCGGGCTTTCACGAGCTTCAGGAAAGTTTATTTTTATACCCCTATGATTGCAAAAAAGAAATAGAGGATTTTATAAAGTTATTTAAATTGGAAAAGTATGTCCGTTTTGCCATATTGGAGTTTATTGACAACGGGGATTATTTAGAGAAGTTTTTCAAGCTTGATCAAAAATAGTCGTGAATTTTGCTGGAGCAAAAAATACAACTATTTCTAACTCACCTTTCTATGGGCTTTTTATAAGCTTTATGCGGGCTTCTTTTTTAGCGCAGGAAGTGATAAAATAATTTAATGATTAATAAATATCTAATTGATGTTTTCGTATTTTTGTTCGGGCTGTGCATCGGCAGTTTTTTAAATTGCGTTATTTACAGGTTAGAGGTTAAAAAAAGTTTAGCAGGCAGGTCATTTTGCCCGCATTGCAAACATATATTGTCGTGGCTGGATTTATTTCCTTTATTTAGCTTTTTGTTTTTAGGCGGAAAATGCAGGTAAAAAAAAAAAAAAACAAAAAAATATCAATTCAATACCCCTTGGTGGAGCTGGCTACAGCAATTTTATTTGTTTTAGTTTATAACTTTATTTGCCCAATTTTAACTTCATATCAATACATATCTGTATTATATTTATTCTATATTTCAGCTGTATTAATAATTATATTTGTTTACGATTTAAAGCATTATATAATTCCAGACAGAATTTTGTTTCCGGCTATTATAATATCTTTAATTTATAATTTAATTCCGCCAATATCTGGGGGCGACACTATGCACCAAATAATTTATAGTTTTTTGGCAGCAGTTATTGCTTCGGGATTTTTCTTAATAATTTTTTTGTTGTCAAAAGGGAAAGCAATGGGTTTTGGAGATGTAAAGCTGGCTATTTTAATGGGTTTTTTGCTCGGGTTTCCCAGTATTTTAGTAGCTTTATTTCTGGCATTTTTATTGGGCTCTATAATAGGCTTATTGGGATCTATAATAGGCGTGGCCTTAATGGTTATTCCTGCCCGCGCAGGCGGGGAAAAAAAGAGCCTGAAAAGTGAAATACCTTTTGGGCCATTTTTAATTACAGGAACATTTATTGCAATATTTTGGGGCGAACAAATAATTCAATGGTATTTAAACTTTTTCAAAATATAAAAAAAGCTGATAGGGGGACAACACTAGTTGAACTTATAGTTGTGGTTTTTATTATTGCTTTGTTTTCTTTAATTACAGTTTCCAATTTCCCGCAAATACAAAAACAATATGCGCTTTCTGCAGCTGCATACAGTTTGGCGCAAGACATAAGAGCAGCCGAAGACATGGGGCTATCTGGAGCCCAAACATTGAGCAGTGATGGGCAAATAATATCGGTTAAAGGGTACGGATTTTTCGCACGTAACTTTCCTACGCAAGGATATTTTATATAATACATTGGGTATCTAAAGGGGTGGCTATGGGTTTTGGAGACGTGGAATTGGTTATTTTGATGGGCTTTTTTTTGGGTTGGCCTAACATTTTAGTAGCTTTATTTCTGGCATTTTTATTGGGATCTATAATAGGCGTGGCCTTAATGGTTATTCCTGCCCGCGCAGGCGGGGAAAAAAAGAG
>JAPLZA010000084.1 GCA_026395275.1 Candidatus Staskawiczbacteria bacterium
CAGATATAAGCGGAGTGGGTGGCGGCAAAATTCAAAGCTCTTCATGGCTTTTAAAAAATATAATTAAAAAATAATAGCTGACCTGTTTTGGCCCATATTGACATAGATTTAATAGGGGTTTATCATTTGATTATATGGTAGAAGAAATAAAATCAACTCAAATATACACTCCGAAAGAAGCTCGGGATTTTTTAAAAGTTTCGGAAAGCACCATGAAAAGAATGTTGAAACGGGGTATTCTCAAGGCTTATAAGGTTTCTGGTCAATATAGAATCTGGGGAGACGAAATTTTACGTCTTGTTTCTCCTAAATTAGAGCCTAGGGTTTATAAAGTCTATAAAAATCTTAGAACAAAAACTAAGAATATAATTGAAAAGTGGTAATTTAATAAAAAATAAATGGACAAAAAAAATATAATTGCTATAATTCCAGCCCGCGGCGGATCTAAAGGTATCCCCAAAAAGAATATTATTGATTTGGGAGGGTATCCTCTTATCGCTTATTCTATAGCTGCGGCGAAAATGTCAAAAATTATTTCGCGAGTTATTGTTAGTACCGACAGCAAAGAAATCGCTGAGATTGCCAAGAAGTATGGGGCGGAGGTTCCATTTTTACGCCCGCAGAAACTTGCCGGGGATAATTCTCCTGATGTGGAGTTCGTGCAGCACGCCCTAAAATGGTTTAAAGAAAACGAAAATTTTCAGCCAGAATATTTAGTTCATCTCCGCCCAACCACGCCACTTAGAGATCCAGAGTTAATTGACCAGGCAATTAAGAAAATTATTGATAGTAAAAAAGCCACATCTTTGCGCTCAGCCCATGAACTAAACGAATCTCCGCACAAATTTTTTGAAATTAAGGACGGTTTTTTTGTAGGATTATTCCCCGAGGACCAAAGGTCTGATTACCACAATTTGCCCCGCCAAGCCTTTCCGAAGGCTTACCACCCAAACGGCTATGTAGACGTTCTAAAGTCTGAGTCGATATTAAAAACAGGGGTTTTGCATGGGGAAAAAATACTTCCCTTCGTTACTCCTTTTATTGTAGAATTAGATGCGATTGAAGACTTAGAGTATATTAAATTTGATTTATCTAGAGGAAAATACAAAATTTACGATTTTTTAAAAAATAATTATGGCAAAATATAATATACCAAATATCCCGAAAAGATCTTTTGAAAAATAATGGCAAAATATAACATATTAAATATTCCTAAAAAAGTGCCGTTAGTCAGCACTAAGTTTAGAAAAATTAGAACAAAGATACCCGTTCCGGGATCTTTGGCGGTTTTAAAAGAATTAAGAAAGTATGAAGCAAGGTCAATGCACGGTCAGTTACCCGTAGTATGGGACAAGGCGGTCGATTTTCAGGTCTTTGATAAATATGGCAACCGCTGGATTGATTTTACCTCTACGATATTTTTAGCTAATTCTGGGCATTCTAATCCCGAAATAATTTCAGCAATTAAAAAACAATTGGATAAAAAGTTAATCCACACCTATACTTTTGTCCACGAAACCAGAGCTTTGTTTTTAAAAAAATTAATTGAGACAGTTCCCAATTATTTAGAAAAGGCATTTTTACTTTCCGCCGGCACAGAAGCCACAGAATGCAGTCTGAAACTTATGCGCATGAATGGCCAGGCGGTCAAACCATCGAAAATTAAAATTATTTCTTTTTTAGGAGATATGCACGGGCGGACAATGGGAGCGGAAATGCTAAAAGGCGACCCGAAAGGTTCGGCTTGGATTGGTTATAAAGACCCGAATGTCCATCATCTGATTTTCCCTTACCCCTGGAATCCTCGTGAATTTAAAAAAGATATGGAAGAGCTCCAGAAAAGAGAGGGATTTGATGCCGACGACATCTGCGGTTTTATAATCGAGCCTTATCAGGGATGGTCAGGAAATTTATTTCCCAAGGAATATATTAAGGAACTTTTTGATTTTGCCAGAAAACATAATAGTTTGGTTACTTTTGATGAAGTTCAGGGAGGATTCGGCAGAACAGGAAAATTGTTTGTTTATCAGCACTATGGAGTAGAGCCGGACTTAATTTGTTTGGGTAAGGCATTAAGTGGCTCTCTGCCTCTTTCTGCTGTGGTCGGGAGAAAGGAAATAATGGACTTGCCCGAAACAGGCTCGATGAGCAGTACTCATTCCGCAAACCCTCTTTGTTGCGCTGCAGCACTTGCAAACATAGAATTTATAAAAAAGAAAAATCTCGTTAAAGAATCTGAAAGAAAAGGAAAAATTTTGCATTCTTACTTGAATAAACTCCAGAAAAAATTTCCTAATTATATTTCTTATATATTTGGGAAGGGCTTATTGGCTGCAATTATTACGACAAATCCTGGAGATAAGAAGCCGGACGGTTCTGTCTCTAGCAGGGTTTGCGAAAAAGCGATGCAAAAAGGGTTGTTACTTGTGCACACAGGTAGGGAGTCTATTAAAATTGGTCCGCCTTTAAT
>JAPLZA010000007.1:0-1982 GCA_026395275.1 Candidatus Staskawiczbacteria bacterium
CCGCCATTAAGGCAAAAGCTGTTCTTTTTTCAAATTCCGCTTCTCTTTTTGAAAATTCTAAAATTTTCTTTTTAGCAATTACAGATTTATCAAAAAGATTCATACAAGTTTGGTCAACAACATCCCAAGAATCAAAAGTTTTTACTATATTTTCAATTTGGTTTTCCGAAAGCTTTTCAGCCTCTGCCACCATGCTTCCTAAAATTCTAGCTTCATGAATTCCCGAATCAAAAAGTTTTATTGCCAGTTCATGGTTTTTACCAATAAACTTTACCATTTTCCTTAATTCTGGGATAGGAACACCAAAAACTTTTGTTTTTGGCCTTATGCCAAACCTGGCCATTCCCTCAACATTCTTTGGATTTTTTAAAAACTCTAATTTTTTAATTATTTCTTGGTATTCCATAAAATTTGAGCATCTTTAATCATAGATGAAACCGTGGGACCAGCGCCTGCTCCGGGTCCAGTTAAACAATATGTTCCATCGAAACCACTTTCTTCTATTTCAATACCATTCGTAGCACCTTTTAAAAACTTTATAAACTCACTGTCGGTATTCCTAAAACCTGCAAGACAGTGCCAACCGTTAGATTCAAAAGCAAATCCCCCAACTACTTTTTCTGATAACATTTTTTCTTTGCTTATAGAAATAAAGTAACGCAACTCTTTTGCCTGGCCAACTAATAATTTCAAATCTTCTTCGAAAATTTTGTTTACAGCTAAATTTTTAGCCTTAATAATGTCTGGCGATAATCCTAAAATATTAAACAAAATTGAAACTTTTAACGGCACGTCACCAGAGGCTTCTTTGTTTATTATATCAACAGCGCTTTTCATTCCTGGCTCTGAATATCCCAACCTTTGAACCTCCGAAATAACCTCATCTAACTTTTTCCCTTGGCTTAATTGATAAAAAATATAATTTAAGGTACCGTTTAAAACTAAACTTATCTTTTTGGTCTTTTTTGTTACTCTCTCTTTAGCATACCTTAAAATACGAGTTCCGCCACCAACAGATGAGCTATATCCTATAATTGGTAAGTAGTCTTTTAATTCAGAAAAATAATTTCCCAACGCCCCTTTTTCGCAAGTAATTATTGGAATATTATTTTCCAAAAACATTTTCAGATATTTATATGCGGTTAATCCGTCGTCAAAAGTGGGAATGGCAAGAAATACTAAATCTACGTCCCTTATATGTTTATCAATATTTTCCTGAGCATCAATTTTTTCTGTAAAATTTTTGTAAATACCATCTTGCTTTACAACAAAAACAACTTCCCAATTTAATTCTTGGACACGCTTATACACTTCCGAGCCAATGTTTCCTGCGCCGATAATAGCAACTTTTGGATTCATATTCAGTTATTCTATCACTTTGGCAAGCTAAGTGTAAACAAAAATCGCCCAACGCAAAAAGCAAAGGACGATTTACTTATCTTTTACCTCTTTCTTTTGTTAAGCTTTGTCCTGTTCCTTCTTTTGACTTTTCTGCCTAATCTTTTTTTGTCTGCCCAACTTGGCATAGTTTTAAAAATTTAATTATATTCTGCTGTGTTCTCCGGTCTATGACCCAATTACGTAAGGGTAAAACCGGACTTCCGACAACCCGTAAACAACGGGTCTCGGTCTTGGGTTATTGTAGCAGATTTGGGTAAAAACTGCAATTTCAGATTACCTGAATAACTGTGATATTTACTGTGATTTTAGGTTTGTGGTAATATTGGGTAATAAAACAAAATATGGCAAACATACCTTCGTTAAAACCATTCAAAAAAGGAAACGACCCAAGGCGTAATGTTAAAGGAAGACCCCATAACTCAAAATCAGCTCATACGCGTTTTAAGGAGTTGTTATTTGAGGCATTACAAAAAATGCCTCTTAAGAATAAGGACAAAACCTTTGAGGATATTATGATAGAACAGCTTATATTCTACGCTCTCAAGGGAAAGTATAGTTTTTATAAGATGTTAATGGATTAC
>JAPLZA010000007.1:2086-5619 GCA_026395275.1 Candidatus Staskawiczbacteria bacterium
ACTAGAGCCAAAACAACCGCCAGCGGATGATGACGAACTTCCCGAGTCTATTTTTGAGGACCCAGAAGTCAACGCCTTACTACAAGAATACAAAGCAAAATTAGGAAAATTACTTATTAAGAAAGACTATTTTAAGAAGTAGAGGACTGTTAAGTTCTAAATTTATTTCTTAAATACAATCCTTTTGAAGCCCTGGGGATATAAAATTTTGAACAATTTTATTTAAAAAGGTATAATATATAAATCATGGAAATTCTATCCCCAACATTTATCCAAAAAGAATTTAGTATATTAAAACCTCGCGAGGAGTGGTCTTTTCGCGATGCCGGCAGATCGCAAACTACCGCATTCACCCATGATTACCATCGCTATCCAGCAAAATTTATTCCACAAATAGTAAGAAAATTAATTGAGGATTATGCCCCAGAAAAAAATCAGATAATATGCGATCCATTTGGAGGGTGTGGAACTACGCTCGTGGAAGCCAAGCTTTTAGGCCATAAAAGTATTGGCTTTGATATAAACCCTGTTGCAAAGCTTATCACCCAAACTAAAACCTCTGCAATAAATCCCAAAACGCTTCAAAACTATAGGCAGAAATTTTTAGATTTTTATGAAAATAATAATGCCGAAAACCGTATTCATTATCCTCGTATAGGTTATTGGTTTGACGAGCCGACTGTTAAAGAATTAGACAGAATTTATTCTGCTATTAAAAAAATAGAAAATCCTAATGTTAGACGTTTTTTCCTATGCTCTTTTTCCCATAATCTAAAAAACTGCTCACGCTGGCTCATGAAAAGCATCAAGCCGACCATTGATAAAAATAAAGAATTGCCCAATCCTTTGAAATCATTTTTACACCACTTAGATTCAATGGTTAAAAAGAATGAAAAATTTTATTCAAAATTATCTGAATCAAATTTTTTAAATGTGCAGGCAAAAATGTATCGCAAGGATTCTACTAAAAAATTTCCTATACGATCAAATTCTATTGACCTTATAATAACGTCGCCGCCATACGTCACTTCTTATGAATACGCCGACCTTCACCAATTAACCTTATTGTGGTTTGGAGAGGATCCGAATCATTTCAAAAAATGGCATCATTTCAGTGATGAGTTTATAGACTTTCGTAGAAAATTTATAGGAACGGGTTCAAAAAAAGAAAAAAACGGAGATATTAACAGCGAAATTGGAAGCAAAATCGTTAACGATTTAATGCAAATCGAAAGACCGCTTGCCATTGATGTGGGCAATTATTTTTTGGATATGAAGAAAGTTTTTGCCGAAATGCACCGAGTTCTAAAATCGGGCTCCAAAGCTTGCGTAATTATAGGTAATACAACTTTACGTGGAGTAGCCATATTAAATGCTGAGGTTGCCGTAGAGCAAATGCAAAAAGCCGGATTTAAAAAATTTGACTTCATCAAACGAGAAATTCCGAACAAAATGATAACCCCATGGCGTGATATTGAGAGCGGTAAGTTTACAGGGATGAACAATCCTTTAAAAACTCGCGCTTATGAGTATGAGTACGTCGTTGTGATGGAGAAATTACCTTAGTAATTTTTTTATATTTTGTATTGCCATCTTTGATGCGGCGCGAATTGCTCTCTCGAAAACTTCCTCGCGAGGATCCAACGTACTACCATTCAAGTTGCCATTAAAATTTATATCCTTAAATTCCAAGAACATCCAGACGGAATTTATATAAATTTGCTTGATTAAAACATCTTTTGCAAGTTCCCGGTCGCTAACGGGAATTTTTTTTAAATCTTCGAAAGGCTTGGAATCAACATTTATTTTTATTCTTTTAAGTTCCTTCCAAGAAGGGATTCTGGCGACAGAATTTTCATCCCACACAGGAGTATCATTCTGCCAGTTTGCCTTATCAACTCTTTCTGGTTTTGGCAAATCAACCTGAGGTTCAGTTTCGGGAGATGCTATTTCTACGGGAATTACCAAATCAAAAACTTTTTTGCAATCTTTGATTGTAATTTTAATATCATCGATATTTTTTATTTTATCCCCGTTGTAACGTAATTTTATTGTGAGAGTGCCCGCTCGTAGTTTTGGTTTAGCAAAATCTATATCTTCATGAGGATTCATATCGATTGCCCCCGGATCGGATTGCCGTTCAAAATAATCGTCCATAGCATCAGTGCTTATTTTCAATTTTGCTGCTTCATTAAGCGGAATCTGTAGTTTCTTCTTAGGAGGGATAAAAAAGGTTGGAAATTCTTGTCCAATATATGGAATTTTTTCCTTGACAGTTACTGTCACGGTGGCGCTCAATTCTATATTTTTTGTGGGCACACGGAGCTGAAAAATTAAGGCTTCTTCCTGAAGTACTTTAGAGTTTGGGTTTGGATCAACTCTAAAAGTTAATCTCCCATTCTTGTATGAAGAAAAAGCAATTTGAAAATGCTCAGACTTGCCCCAATCATATTCGCCACGATCATCATGTCGCTCGAATAATTTTGCATCGGCTTTAGTGTCAAAAGAAATTTTGCAATAAGACCCCTCTTCAATCTCGCGAGGATCTGGTCCAACCAGTTCAAATTTTTGAGGAAGATAAGTGCCCTCATATTCAGGATCAGAAGGAGGTTCGTCGCCCTCTTTATCTTCTTTAACGGGAAAGTCATCCCCGAGGTCAAAAAATTCTTTGAGTTCTGGCTGGTTTTCTATTTCCTTCATTAATTCTTTTTTCAGCGCGTCATCTTTAAATGTATCTGTTGAGGTAAATGCCAGCCTAGCATATTCTTTATCTAACTCTTTGAAATTTTCGCTTGCGAAAAATATTTTAAGCCTTTCTAATGCAAGTTTGGTAGTGGCATTATTTTTAAACTTCTCTCTTCCTGAATGCAACATTTGGGCAACAGGCGGATTGATGCTTGAAATATCTATAAATGCAAATAAATACGGTGAAATGTCCACAAGCTCGCACTCATTTCTCAGCCAAGACAAATTTTCTGTATGCAGAACAAGCCCGTCTTTAATAAAAAATATCTTTTCTGATGTTTCAAGGTATGAACTTAAATCGTCCTTTGTTTGAGTTTTATGTTTTAGAACAAATAATTCGATTTCTTTTTTACCTATTTCACCTAGATCTACTGGTAATTTTTGTGGATAACTATCTTTTAATATTTCCTGTTTGCGTAGTATTTTTTCACGTAGCCCGAAAATGGTGTAATCTGTGCCTCCTTTATAATCACGCAACTCTTTTAAATAAATTGGCAGTGGGACATCAGGAAGTTTTTTCTCCATAAATTCATTTAATCCTCTAAACACAATATTTCCTTTTTGCGGAAGCTGATAATCGTAAAGTTTGACTAAGCAACCTTCTTCAAATTCAAAATCGTCAACCTTCACAGGTTCGTCGGCGGGAAAAGAAAAAATATCCTCAGTATTTTTTTCAACCAAATATTCATAGATAAACTTTTCAGAAACATAGTCGAAGCGTTTGCGCACGATTGTAAATCCAAAATGATTATAATTAGGCAATCTTTCTTTATCCTTTATTGTGTCTG
>JAPLZA010000007.1:5636-7343 GCA_026395275.1 Candidatus Staskawiczbacteria bacterium
TTACCGGCAAAACTCAGAGGGCTCGATCCTCCTTGATTATAAGTTCCATACACAAAAGGAATTTTTTCTTTGATGTTTTGATTAAGGCTGACTATTGTATTTTTTATATTATTAGGTTGCTGGCCTTCGCCCTTATCAATAATTGTCATAGTCGGTCTGTCGCGTTTTCCCTCTGCGGTAATGCGCAACCATTCTTTTGCAAATTCTGACCTTTTTTCTCGCAACTTGTCTTTTCCACCGAAAAAAAGTTGGATAGCTTCTGCCATGTTCTTCGGCGCCACACTTTTGTCTCGAGGATCTATCCCCTCTTCGTAACACCTACGCATTAAAATTGCGTCTATTGAGTTTGTGATTTTTTCCATCAACGCATTGTCAGCGTCTCTCATCTGACCATCAATGGTTCCCACGTTATTAGATCTGCCGCCATAAAAAAGCCATCCCTCCTCATCAAGTTTTTCCTTCTTAACTATCTTTTCAACCTCTTCAGATGTCTGACATTTTAAAATTTCTAAAAAAATAGATTTTGATTTTTTGTAGTCCATAAAATTACAGCTTAAAATCAGGCTTCTTTGGGAAGTGAAATTTTGCTTTTATATATTTAATTTGTTTTTCTACAGCGTTAAAAATTTTATTTACCTCTTCTTCGGAATATTCGTAAGCACTGCGATTCGCACAATTGCCTAAAACCTTAAGGCGTTTCAATACTTGATTGGTTCTATAAACGGCAAGCTTTTTAAATCTTGCTCTTTTTTCTTCTTGTGATGCCATGTTTTTTAAATTTTATATAACTAACATAAGGATATCAAATCGGTATCTAAAAGTCAATGCCCTTACTAAAATACCTAATGAAACCTGCTAAATAGTTATCAACTACTGGGGTCTGGACTAACGGGCATGATCGCGGCATCCTTGTAGTTGATGTAACTATGAATACACAAACACAAGGGTTGCCGGGAGCCATGACCCAACAAAACAACCAGCTTCCAATTAAAATTAAATATGTGCTCTATGCACGTAAAAGCACGGAAAGTGATGAAAAACAGGTGCTTTCCATAGATTCACAGATAAAGGAAATGTTGCAAATCGCCGAGAGAGAATCGCTGGAAATCATCGATATCCGGCGCGAATCCCACTCCGCCAAAGACTCGGGACAGCGTCCGGTATTCAACGAGATAGTAAAGGACTTGCGAGTCGGAAGGTATAACGGCATATTAACATGGGCACCTGATAGGCTCTCGCGCAACGCTGGCGATTTGGGCTCTCTTGTAGACCTAATGGACCAAAAAGTGCTTTTGGAAATAAAAACATTTGGACAGAGATTCACTAACTCGCCGAGCGAAAAATTCCTGCTAATGATTTTATGTAGCCAGGCGAAGTTGGAAAATGACAACAAAAGCGTAAACGTGAAACGCGGGCTTCGCATGCGGTGTGAAATGGGATTATGGCCGGCTCCGGCTCCTACGGGCTATCTAAACGAGAAACTAATTAATAGAAAGGGATACGTGATGGTAGATCCGCAACGCGCGCCGGTGGTAAAACAAATGTTTGAAAAAGTAGCTTACGAAAAATGGTCGGGACGCAAACTTTACCACTGGCTTAAATTTGATATGAATTTCAGAAGCTCGACTAGCAATAAACCCTTAACATTGAGCAATATCTATCGCCTGCTCCAGCTTCCCTTCTATAGCGGAACATTCGAATACCCAG
>JAPLZA010000007.1:7416-8720 GCA_026395275.1 Candidatus Staskawiczbacteria bacterium
ACAAATGAACAACTGAAAAGAGATAAAATAACGCGAGGCGAATCAAAAGAATTTGCATTTACCAAACTGATGAACTGCGGATTGTGCGGATCCGGGATCACAGCTCAAGAGAAATTTAAAACCTTAAAATCAAACGGACTAACTGTGAGGTACGTATATTACGGATGCACTCGTGGCAAAGACCTGCACTGCAAAAATCCAAATATGCGGGAGGAGGAATTGGTAAAACAATTGATTGCTTTAATCGGGGAAATGGATATGGATGAAAAAATAGTTAGGAAAAAATTCAATGAAGAGTACCAAAGAGTTAGAAAATTCCAGAAATCATTCCTGGGCACGGGTAAAATTGACAGTCATGAACAATCGTTCAACTCGAAAATATATACAACCCACATTCTAACGAAAGGAACGACCGAAGAAAAAAGAGAGCTGCTCGGCTCTCTAAAAAACAAACTGATTCTACGCGACAAAAAAATCAGCCTGCAGAACAATTAAATAATCCTTACGTTGAGTCTGGACTTGGCTATGCAAGCACCTCCTTGTATAGCATAACATTCGACATAAGAATTACTCGCGAATTTTGTTGTTTCGGCTTTATTTTTTGTCTGACCAAATGTTATCTCCCCTCTCGGCTCGGCGGAGTTATTATCATTCTTGACCTTCCATCTGTGATCAACAACCTGAGTGTTGTCACGCTTAATAGAAAATTCTATTTTTCTCTCACCCATTGAACCGCAAGTTATTCCTTTTTGTAATTGTGGAGTTTCGGTTATCCAACCAGTTGAAAACCCTGCCAGAGGTTTAACGAAACCGTCTATTTTTAAATTTAAGGATGGATCAGTCAAGGTTTTTATATTAGAGTCAAAAAGAAATTGTTCGGATGGTGCTCTCTGTAAAAAATCGGCCACTAATAATTCCTCAACAGAACCAGAGTCCTTAAAAGATTCAAGTTTCACTAAAAAGCCGTCTCTTGCATATTTAATTTTTATCCTTTGCTCATCGGAAAAATCAGCCAAATAATCATCAATGAATTTATCATTATACGCACGATCTTTTATTTGATTCGGGCGTTTAACAATTTCTGGCAAATCAATAAAAAATTTAAAAACAACATCAAATATTTCGCTGCTTTGATTTTCTTGAAAAAATTTAGTAACAACTTGTTCAAGATGAAACGATTTTAATTTTAGGGATTCGTTATTTTCTTTTAGATTATTATTCCACGCCTTAATAACCTTAATCGTCTTTCGGAATTCCCCCTCGGTAGAAGCATCTATCTCCGAAGCAATTTTTATATATCCTCT
>JAPLZA010000118.1 GCA_026395275.1 Candidatus Staskawiczbacteria bacterium
GAAAAAATAGGGATAAAAATTAAAAAAGCCAGCTTGGAAGAAGTTTCAAAACAAGATATTCTAACAACAACGACACCTTCAAGAAATCCTATTGTAAAAAATGAGTGGCTTGTGCCAGGTATGCATATAAATGCAGTTGGTGCTGATGCGGAAGGAAAAGAAGAATTGGATCCTGAAATTTTGAAAAGAGCAAAAATAGTTTTAGATGATTGGACACAAGCTTCTCATTCAGGAGAAATTAATGTCCCAGTTGCTAAGGGAATTATTAAAAAAGAAGATATTTATGGTTCTTTGGGCGAAGTTGTTGCAGGGATTAAAAAAGGGAGAGAAAATAATGAAGAGATTACTGTTTTTGATTCTACTGGTTTAGCTTTGCAAGATTTATTTACAGCAGCAATGGTTTATGAAGAAGCGATAAAACCAAGAATCGGAAAAGACATAAAAATATTTTAAATTTGTAAAAAAAGAGCTCCGAGTCTCCATTAATATCTTTGTCAAACTAAAAACCCGAGCTATAAACTCGAGTTTTTAGTTTGGTAATATCTAATTTAGTCTATTTGGCGTTGATAGATAATAAGTCTACCTCAAACATTAAAGTTGAGTTTGGAGGAATTACTCCGCCAGCCCCCTGTGCTCCATAAGCTAATTCTGGTGGAATAGTTAACTTTCTTTTTTCTCCAACTTTCATTCCTGCAACTCCTAATTCCCAGCCCTTAATAACGCTGTTTTGTCCTAAAGTAAATGAAAATGGTTGACCTCTATCAATTGATGAATCAAACTTTTTACCATCTGACAAGCTGCCAACATAATTTACGCTTACTATATCGCCAGCTTTGGCGACATCACCACTTCCCTGTTGTAATGTTTCAACTTTCATTCCTTGAATATCTATAGTTTGCGGTTTTAAGTTTAAAATAGATTGTCCTTTTGGTTGAGTCAGAATATAAGCTACGGCGACTACTACAATTAACACTATTACGACAATTATTATTGTTAATATTTTTTTGTCCATATTTTTTTCTTTTAAAATTTTATTATTGCCGACCTTTATTAGTAGGCCTATTGCTTAATAAAATTTCTACTGCAATTTTCATATTTTGGTTGCAAATTTGTAAAAATTCGTCGGCTTACCGCAAGGGTAAACCTCCTTATTTTTCCAAATTTTCGCTTCAAAATCTAAAAATTTCGTTACGAATCTTATTAAGTAATAGACCTTAATTATTTATTACTCATTATATCATAGTGTCAATTCTTTACCATTTTATAAACTGTGGATAACTTTTTAAATAATATGTTTTATTTTGCTGGAGTTTGTGTGTCGGGTCTGGCTTGACCTGCAGGTCTAATTTGAATTGATTGAGCAGTAACACTTCCATCAGAATTTGTTGTGCCAGTTATGCTCACCGATGTCCCAGTTGCTAAATCATCTGCGGTTCCTGATGCAGATTTATTTATTTGAGTTGTTCCTGAATAAAAGATTATTTTTGAACCTCCATTGTTTGGAATTTGCAAAGTTATGCTACTATTATCTTTAGAAATGATGTTTCCTGAGATAAAATTACCGCCATTTCCTCTGTTAATTCTTGTTTGAAAGTTTCCGCCTGGAAAATTACCTCTTGGAGTTTGGCTTTTGCCATAAATCATTCCTCCATAAAAAGCTCCACCAATAACAATTATTATAATTATTCCGGCTATAATGTGAATTGTTTTTATGTTTTTCATGTTTTTGTTTTTTAAATTAATAATATATTTCGACTTTTTATTTTATTATTCGTATCTTAATGCTTCAATTGGATTTAGTTTTGCAGCGCGTTTTGCCGGGTAATATCCAAAAATAATTCCAATGCCGGCAGAAACAACAACAGCCAAAATTACTGAATATAATGAAATGCTAGTTTGATACAAATTAAAATATTTGATGCCCCATGAAATTATACATCCTAAAAAAACTCCAACTAATCCGCCAGTGAATGTTAAAACAACGGCTTCTGTTAAAAATTGGAATGTAATGTCTTTAGCTTTTGCTCCAATTGCTTTTCTTAAACCAATTTCTCTTGTTCTTTCTGTAACAGTTGTCAGCATCATATTCATAATTCCAATTCCTCCTACAAGCAAAGAAATTCCAGCAATTGCTCCTAGTAAAATTGTAAGAGTTTGGCTGATGCTGGAAATGGATGACAATATGTCAGCCTGGTTTTGCACTGTAAAATCTGCTAAAGTTGGGTCTGCAATATTGTGGCGCGCTAATAACAAACTGGTAACATCATTTTGCGCGCTTGTCATTAAGCTTGGGCTACTAATTTGTAAATCAATTTCTGATAAATATTTATTTCCGGAAAAATATCTTTGAGAAACAGTGTATGGAATGTAAATTCTGTCGTCTTGATTCATAAACCCCGTACCACCTTTTGTTTTTGTGACTCCTACAACCCTAAATTCCATTTTATTTATTTTTATTGTTTGTCCAATAGCGTCACTGGTAACAGCATCGGTTCCAAATAAATCTGTTACAACAGTAGGGCCAATAACGGCTACTTTAGAATAATTATTTATGTCTTGAGTTGTAATAAAAACTCCTTGGTCTACGCTTAAATTTCTTACCTGCGGGTAAGTGTCGCCAGTTCCCATTACAGAAGTATTTGTATTATTTCCTTTGTAAACTACTTGGTATCTCCCACTAACCTCTTGGGTCATGTATTGCACAGATGAAACTTGGCTTGCAATTGCATTGGCATCATCTAGCGTTAAAGACTGCGCAGTTCCTCCTGCCGATCTTGCTGAATAGCCAAAACCTTTTTGCGCCCCAGGAGTTATCATTAAAAGATTAGAGCCCGTGGATTCAATGCTGGTTTGTATAGACAAAGTTGCTCCTTGGCCAACAGAAACCATTACAATCACAGAGCTTATCCCAATTATAATACCTAAAATAGTAAGGCCTGTTCTGGCTTTGTTTGAGGAAAGTGCTATAAATGTTTCTTCTAATGTATCTATTGTTTTCATTATTTTTTATGCGTCTTAGAATCGCCAATTATTAATCCGTCTTTCAAAGAAATAATTCTGTCTGCGTGCAGGGCAACATCATGTTCGTGAGTAATAAGTATAATTGTTCTTCCGTGTTCTTTGTTAAGTTTTCTGAATGTTTCCAAAACTATTTCACCGGTTTTTGAATCAAGGTTTCCGGTTGGCTCATCAGCTAAAATTAAAGTTGGGTTGTTCACCAAAGCCCTTGCAATTGCAACTCTTTGAATTTGTCCTCCAGATAATTGGTTAGACAAATGGTCAAAATATTCTTTATCTAACCCAGCTGCCTTTAAAGATTCTTTTGCCTTCTTTTCGCGCTCTTCTTTAGAGACTTCAGCATAAACTAATGGTAAAGAAACGTTTCTTAATGCTGTTGTTCTGGGCAAAAGGTTAAAAGCCTGAAAAACAAAACCTATTTTATTTTTTCTTATGTCGGCCAATTCATCTTCATTCAAAGTTGAAACATCTTTGTTGTCTAAAAAATATGTTCCGGTTGTTGGAGTGTCTAAAGCTCCCAAAATATGCATTAAAGTTGATTTACCAGAACCTGACGGCCCCATTATAGCCACAAATTCTCCGTCTTTTATTGTAAAACTTACTCCAGACAAAGCCTGGAAGCCAACAGAGCCCGATTGATATATTTTTACTATATTTTTTATTTCTATCATGTTTTTAGTCGCCCGGCGGTCGTCCCCCAGCTCCAAATAAGCCTCTAGTTGCTGATGTTGCTCCTGTTCTGGCTGAAGATGTTGTTGCGGCAGTTGTAACAGAAGTACCGGTTATTGTTCTTACCACAACTTGATCTCCCTCGGATAATCCGCTGGTAATTTCTGTATTAACAGAATCTGAAATACCTGTCTGAACTGTTTTTTGCAACGGCGCTGTTACAGAAATAAATCCTTGATTGGTGAGTTTTCTGCTACTTAGGTTTTGTTTTTGGTCTAAAACCAAAACATAAGATGACCCATTTTTTGATTTAACGGCGCTGTTTGGGACAACCAAAACATCTTGTCTGGTTTCTGTAATAACGTTGGCGCTAACGCTCATTCCCGGCTTTATCCTGCTGTCTTGCGTATCAAAAGTAATTTTTACATTATAGCTTACAACTCCTTGGCTAACCGTACCAATTGTATCTATTTCTGTTACCTGGCCCGCAATAGTTAGCCCGTCGATGGCGTCAAAAGTTAAAACTGCCTTATTTCCCATTTTTATTTTTGTAACATCAATTTCGCTCAAAGAAATTGTTGTGTATTCTTTTTGAGTTATAAAAGTTATAGCAGATGTGCCCGAAGAAATTGTGTCTCCTTTTTGAACGCTCACAGCTCCCACTACTCCATCAAATGGCGCATATATATAGTAGTTAGACAAAGCATCTTTGGCGTCTTGCAAAGAGTTTTGGCTTTTTTGAAGCGTTAATTTTTGAGACTGCAAATCTAAATCAGAATTTGTTATTGCGTCCTTGTCACTTTTAATTGTGTTTTGGGCGTTTAATAAATTAATAATATCAGAATTTATTTTGCTTGAATCGCTGTTAACTGTTGAAAGCTGTGTGTCGGCGGTAGGGTTTGCTTTAATGTTATATTTGGCTAAAGTGTTTTTGTAAAATTGAATAAGATTGTTTGTGTCTTTTACCGCCTGAGCAATATCTTTGGAGGTGTTATATGTCTCATTGATTATAGAATCTACAGTTGCATTGTCAGAATATCTGGTTGTTGATTTGTAATCATTAAAATTCTTAGTGTATTCATCTAAAGCCGCTTGATAAGATTTCACCAGGCTGGTTTTATAAAGCGCTGCGTTTTCGTCATAGGTATAAGCATTGCCTGTATAGAAATCTATATTCTGTTGGGTGTTGGTAAAAGTGTTTCCGTAAATAACATTTTGCAAGTCTGTCATAATAGTTGGCAAATCGGTAAAAACGCTGGAAACAGTGTTGTAACCGGCCTGGTAATCTTGGTTTAACGCATCTATGGCATTTTGTTTATTAAGAGGAACCGCTAAAGTGCCATCTCCTTGCATTTTTTGTAAAGCAATTTGCGCTGATTGTAAATTAGATTCAGCATCTCTTATTGTTTTTTCTGCATTAGTCGTGTCTAATTTTAATAAAAGAGCACCCTTTGAAACTTTTTGGCCGGAAACTGCATTTAGATAAACAATTTCTCCCGAGGCGCCCGAACCCGGAGACAAAGCAAGCTGGTCTGTTGCTGAAACTTGGCCAGTTCCTGAAACAGAAGAATTTATTGTTCCTTTGGCAACGGCTGCTAAAATATAACGAGTTTGGCTACTGGTGTTAGACGAGGATTGATATTGCATATACACGCCACCAATAATGCACAGAATTAATATTGTGCTTATTATTTTATGTTTTAAAATAAACCTTTTTACTGCCCCTAAAAATCTCGTTATTTTATTTGCCATATTTAGATGGTTAATGACGGAAGAAAAAAAAGACAGCAAAATAAAAGAAAAGTCAACCGAAAAATAGCATCAGCAGCCCGATAAGTATAATTACAGGAAGTAGAAAAAGAAAGGATAAAAATGGA
>JAPLZA010000034.1 GCA_026395275.1 Candidatus Staskawiczbacteria bacterium
TAAGGTGCACAAAGATTTTGTTAGAAATTCCGCTGTCATGCCAGAAACATCGCACATGGTTAAGCATTTCATGGAAGATTTTAGTTTTTCTTCTTTCAATGGAGATTTGAAAGCAGGAGACTTCGGATTTGACGGTGCGTTCAAAAGGGGGTTCCCACAGGGAGATTTCCACATTTTCAGAGTATTTATCCCTCTTGTGGAAAAACAGTCTGATAAGAAGTGCAGCAGGTGCAACGGAAACGGGGAAGACGAGTGTCGTGAAGGCGAAAAATGTTTGATGTGCCACGGCACAGGTAAAGAGCACAACCTTGATTGGAAAACGGCATACGCAATATCTGCAAGTTTTACTGCATTCTTTTTAGCAGCATCTTTGAGGACAGAGAAGAAAGACAAAACATCTTGCTCTCTTCCGCAACTGATAACCGTGGAAACTCTGACCATCCAGGACCAGCACGGCGGAAGTTTGGGCGGAGTTTACAGCATTCCATTGGTTAAATTTTTGTCGTCTTTTGAGCCACATACTGAAATTGGGGAAATGACTTCGGTCATGTGGGCGGCATGGAAAATAATGTTCCCCAGAGCTGACAAATATGAAAGGCACAGTTTTAGGGCGAACGTAGATTACGAAAACGGCTGGTTGAACGTGAGTTGCTATGGTGACGCATGCGGTTTGAACCCGTCGGACGGTTCTGGATGCAGAAAAGGCGAAGGATATAAGTTTTCCTGCCATAACACGGATTCTCCAATGCAACAGCTGGCTCTTATTGCAGGTTTAGCCGCCTTGTGTGACAGAGCCAGAAGAGAAATCAAAAGTTATTGAAGTTTGCAGAGCTATGCTCTGCTTTTTTTTGTTTTTTGGCTGTGATAGAATGATATAAAGATATGGTAGATAAACGGATACAACTTTCACCGAACTCTTTGAATTTATTTTTAGAATGTGCACATTGTTTTTGGCTAGATAAAAATTTAGGAATTAAAAGACCCCCGCCATATCCTTATGCTTTAAATTCCGCGGTTGACGCCCTGTTAAAGGAAGAATTTGATACTTACCGGGCTAAAAAATTACCACACCCGTTGTTTAAAGAAAATAATATCAAGGCGCACTTATTTGAAAACCAAAAATTACTGAATCAGTGGAGAAATAATTTAGCTGGCATAAGATATTTTGACCAAGATCTTGGAGCAACTTTATTTGGCGCAGTTGACGATGTTTTGGAATTTTCAGATGGAAAAATAGCTCCGTTAGATTATAAATCAACTTCAAGTACAACAGCAAAAATTTACGACAGGTTTCAACTTCAGTTAGATACTTATACATTTTTGATGGAAAAGAATGGCTATCAAACTCCGCATAAAGGTTATTTAGCTTTTTATGTTGTAGATAAAAGCAGGGGATTTATTGACCGTTTGCCATTTAGAAAAGAAATTTTGGAAATAGATACAAACCCTTCAGATGTTTACGAAATTTTTAAAGATGCAGTTGCTTGTTTAAAAAATGCAACTCCGCCGGTTCATAATTCTGATTGCCAATTTAATAAATGGCTTAAGGGTGCCCAAAAATATAATAATTAATAAAACAAAAGATGAAAATTAGCAAAACATGGATGGTTATTATAGCAGTTATTTTAATAATTATTGGCTATAATGTTTTTAAAACTTTAACAAAAAGTCCTACGCAAGGATTGGTTACAGAAAAAATACAGAAAGGAGAAGTTTTGCAAGAAGTTTCTGAAACTGGGAGCGTTAGGGCAACTCAAAATATCAGTTTAGGATTTAAATCAATTGGAAAGGTCTCTAAAATAGACGTTGCGGTTGGAGATAAGGTTAAAAAAGGAGATATTTTGGCCGAATTAGAGTCCAGCCAAATTTCGGCCCAGATTAAGTCGGCAAAAGCTACTTTGAACTACACAATTAACCAGCATGATAGCGGGGTGGCTTTAGCCCAAGATAATTTGCAGTCAGCATACAGCAATGTGCAGAATATTTTAAATGATGCTTATACAAAAGTCTATAATGCCTATAACGTTGTAGTTAGTTTGCAGAATAATTATTTTGTGATTATGGATCCGTCTGGAGTTAAGGTTTTCAACAGCAAGGCAGACATAAAGAAAAATATGCAAGATATGAAGTCTTATTCAGACGGAGCAAAAACAAATGCCGGAGTTGATTCGGCAATTTCAGAGACGCTTATTGATTTGGACAATATTGCCAACGATTTACGCATAATTCGCGAGCAATGCGACAGTGGATCTTATTATAACAGCGTTACTGCCGTTGATAAATCTTCTTTGGACACGCAAAAAGGGTATATCAATCAGGCCTCGTCAAACATAGTTACAGCTCAAACAAGCATAAGTTCTTATAAAATAGCTTTGCAGAAAGCGCAGGATACAGCAGCTGGTTCTAATAATGCTAGCAACGGTAGCAGTGTTGATAGTTCTCAGGTTCAGCAAGCAGAAGCAAACATAGCTGCTTTGCAAAGCCAATTAAACGACAATTATTTAGTCAGCCCGATAAACGGAATAATTACAGAAATCAACACAAAGAAAGGCCAGGTTGTTTCATCATCTCAATCTGTGATTAATATGCTTTCTTCAGATCCTTTTCAAATAAAAGTGGATATTTACGAGCAGGATATTGTAAATATAAAAGTTGGAGACAAAGCAAAAATAGACTTGGTGGCTTTCCCGAAAAAGACTTTTGATGGAAAAGTTATGTCTATTGATCCCGCAGAAACTATAGTTGATAACGTTGTTTATTATGAAGTTACCATTGAATTTCCAAATCAGCCCCAGGGAATCAGGTCTGGTATGACAGCAGATATTACAATTGAGGCTAATAAAAAAAGTAATGTTTTGAGGATACCGAAAAATGCAGTAATACAAATTGACGGTACGCAAACTGCGCAGGTTGTGAAAAATGGTAAAGTTGTAAGTGGTACAATTACAACAGGTCTTGAAGGTAACGATTATTTTGAGGTTAAGTCCGGTTTGACCGAAGGAGAGGAAATAATAGTTAAAGGCTCGTAATCGGTGTATGGCAGAATCATTAATAAAACTTGAAAATGTTTGGAAGACCTATAAATTGGGAGAAACAGACCTCTCGGTTTTAAAGGGCGTGAACTTAGAAATTGCGCCAAGTTCTTTTGTTACTATAATGGGGCCTTCGGGCTCGGGCAAATCAACCTTAATGTATTTATTGGGGCTTTTAGATACTCCGTCTAAGGGTAAAGTTTATTTACAGGGGCAAGATACGTCAAATTTCTCAGAAGACAGATTGGCCGGAGTGCGCGGAGAAAAAATTGGATTTATTTTTCAGCAGTTTAATTTATTGCAAAACCTGACTGCTTTGGAAAATGTAATGTTGCCTATGATTTTTCAGGGAGTTCCCGAAGAAAAAAGAAAAGAACGCGCAAAAGAACTTTTAATTTCAGTTAATTTAGGACAAAGAATAAATCATAGGCCATCAGAAATGTCTGGCGGAGAACAGCAGAGGATTGCTATAGCCAGGTCTTTGGTAAATGACCCGGAAATTTTAATTGCCGATGAGCCAACAGGAAATTTAGATTCCACTACCGGCAAAACAGTTATGGAAATTTTAACAAAACTTCACAAAGAGCAAAAGAAAACAATTGTAGTAGTTACACACGATCCAAATATTGCTCATTATAGTCAAAATGTGATTCACATACAAGACGGACAAATTGTGGCAAATCATTTTCAAAATCAAAATGTTTAAAATTGATATCAACAATCTAAAAGAATATTTTAAAATAGCGGTAAAAACCATAGCAACCCGCAGAATCAGGTCTTGGCTTACAACAGTGGGAATTGTTATAGGGGTATTTTTGATTGTTTCTTTGATTTCTTTGTCGCAAGGATTGAAAAATGCTGTTTTGAATCAATTAAACATGATCGGCAAAGATTTAATTATGATTATGCCCGGAGATGTTAGTAATGTAGCTACTTTTATTGGCGGGCAAAAACTTACAAATGAAGACCTTAAAATTATAAAAGGCACGGAAGGCGTAGAAAAAGTTGTCTCGGTTGATTACACTTCTATTGTGGTTCGTTATAATAACCAAAAAAAGACAGTTTTATTATATGGAACAGATTGGAGGAACAGTTTAGACGTTTATAAAAATGATGTTGGCTGGTCTATAAACAAAGGGAGATGGCCAATTCCTCAAAAAAATGAAGTTATTGTGGGTTCTATTGTGGCTTCAGAAACTTTTCCTGGTATGAAAGTAGGGACAGAAGCAGTTATAAAAGGCAGAAAATTTATTGTCGTTGGTATTTTAAACTCTGTTGGCTCTAAGCAAGACGATTCTATGGTTGGCATTGATGCTAATATTTTTCAGTCGCTAACGGGCGAACGCAATGGAGCTAAACAAGCTATGGCAAAATTAAAGCCGGGGTTTCCAGCTGATTTTGCTGCAGAAAAATTGAAAAGCAATCTTAATGAAAATCGTAAGCGCCAAATTGGGCAAAAAGAAAGCGATTCTTCGTACACTGTTTTGACTTCGGAAAAAATAATAAGCATAGTGGGAAACATATTGGGATTGATACAAGCGGTTATTGTAGGTTTTGCATCTATAGCCATTGTTGTGGGAGGAGTAGGAATTATGAATACAATGTATACCTCTGTTTCA
>JAPLZA010000025.1 GCA_026395275.1 Candidatus Staskawiczbacteria bacterium
CCGGCTGGTATAACAACCTTTTGCAAAACAACAAAAAGTTTTCCTGAATCAGACATAAAATGAGTCCCGGCTCTGAAAGTAAAAGACGCCGGCGGATCATATTTGTTGTATATTGTTATGGTGCCGGTTGCTTTTCCTTCATTAGAGGCGCTACCAGTAGCCTGGAAATCTTGAGAGATTGTTTTTGTAGCTTGAAAATATTGAGCAGGAATTACAAATTTAGCAACATTAACAGAGGTGGCTGTTTTATCTGCAATGATTGTTTGCTTAAAACTCATGTTGTCTACCTTTGGCCAAATTACAATATCAGCTTTTGGCAATTTAAAAAACAAATAAACTCCCACCATTACAACAATAATAAGCGAGACAACTAAAATTGACTGCCAAATAGAATGTTCTTCTTTTTTGTGATGATGTTGAGTTATTAGCGGCTCATCCTTGATAGAACGCGTAACACTCTTTTTAATTTTTACCTCATCAAAAGACACCTTGGACTCTTTGCGAGTTTTTTCTTTTTTATGAGCCGTTTTTGGCGGCTTAATATCGTAAATTTTCTTGGCCATATTTTAATTTTTGAATAATTAATTATTCTAAAATTGCTTTTATTCTTCTGATTCCAGAAGAAGAACTTTCTTCTTTTTGAATTTTAAAGTGTCCCATTTTGCCGGTTCTTTCCACGTGAGGACCACCACAAATTTCCCTGCTTGCAATATTATTTCCTTCTCCTACAGTATAAACTTTTACTTTTTCTCCATACTTTGACTCAAAAACACCCATAGCTCCAAGCTCTTTAGCTTTTTCCAGTGTCATTTCTTCTAGTGAAACCGGCAGGTCTTCTTTTATTATACCATTTACAAAATTTTCCACATCTTTTATTTGTTCACTGGTCATCTTGTCTTTATGGGAAAAATCAAACCTTAATCTTTCGGCTGTAATATTGCTTCCTTTTTGGTAAACACCGACTCCTAAAACTTTTCTCAAACCAGCCAACATTAAGTGAGCTGCTGTATGCAATTTTGTAGTCTGTTCTGAGGCGTCAGCCAATCCTCCTTTAAAAACACCTGCTGATGCTGTGCGAGACAAATCCTGATGATTTTTTAATTCTTTGTTAAATTCGTCTAAATCAACTTTTAATCCTTTGTCGCGTGCCAATTCTCCTGTCATTTCAATTGGAAAACCATATGTCTGGTAAAGATTAAATGCCTCTTTTCCGGAAATAACATCTACGCCTCTTATATTTTCGAACTCGTGTAATCCTTTTTGCAAAGTAATTCTAAACTGAACTTCTTCTTTAAGAATTTCCTGAATTATCATTTCCCTTTTTTTATAAATTTCCGGATATGCATCTTTGTACATATGAATTATAACATCAACAACTTCATCTAAAACGCTTTCGGTAGCTAACCCGCCGTGCTTCATTTTTATCATGTCTGAATACCTGACAGCTCGCCTTATAATTTTTCGCAAAACATACCCGCGGTCTTTGTTTGATGGAGTTAAACCTTTATCATCACCAATAAGCATTACTGCAGCTTTTACGTGGTCGGCAATAATTCTGTAAGCTTTTATATATTTGCCTTCATATTTCTCTTTTGCCAACTCCCCTATTTTTTCTATTATTGGTAAAAATAAATCTGTTTCAAAAACATTTTCCTTGCCGTTTAAAATAGCACAAGTTCTTTCCAACCCCATTCCAGTATCAACATTTTTCTGAATTGCAGTATTATAATTTCCTTTTTCACCTGCCTGCGCAGGCAGGTCTTTTACGTATTGCATAAAAACATCGTTCCAAATTTCAACCCAGTTTTTATCTTTTGCATCAAAAACTTTTGGAGCCTTCTTATTATTCAACTTCCAGTAAAACATTTCCGTATCCGGACCGCACGGCCCGGTTAAACCTGCCGGCCCCCACCAGTTGTCATCCTTTCCCAAAAAAGAAATTCTTTCTTCTTTAATTCCTAAAGACTTCCAAATTTCTGCAGATTCTGTGTCTCTTGGCGCATCTTGGTCCCCGGCAAAACACGAAACAGCCAACCTTTCCAAAGGAATTTTTAATTCTTTTGTCAAAAATTCAAAAGACCATTTTATTGCCTCTTTTTTCCAATAATCTCCCAAAGACCAATTTCCCAACATTTCAAAAAATGTTAAATGAGTGTCGTCGCCTACGTCATCAATGTCTCCTGTTCTTATACATTTTTGCGCGCTGGTTAACCGTTTACCTTCCGGATGTTTCTGGCCAAGCAAATATGGTACCAAAGGGTGCATGCCAGCAGTTGTAAATAAAACCGTGGGGTCATTTTCCGGAACCAAAGAAGCGCTGGGGATTATTTTGTGTCCCTGCTTTTTGAAAAAATTTAAATACTTTGTCCTCAATTCTGACGACTTCATGATTTATCCATTTTACATTAAAAAATAATTTCCTGCAACAACTAAAAACTGCTCTATTTATAAGCAGTTTTAGGTGTATCTGTCAGCTACAACTGTTGCGGCAAATGACTGCGGTTTTATTCTTGGAGTAAATCCGTTGCTTATAATTAATCCTGTAACCTCTTTTACCATTTCTTTTGTTTTTCCAATTTCACCTACATCGGCGTGTATATATTCAAACTGATATTTCAAACCTAATTTGTTTTCTTTTTCTAATTCCTCTCTTAAAGATAAAGCCAGCTCGCAAGATAAATAAACCTCCTGTAAAATTCTCATTTTCCAATTAGTTGGAACGTTTGCGAATCTTTTTAAAGCCGAATCAGGATAACTCATTTTTTTCAGAAAAAATCTTCCACCCGCGCCCGTTCTTAAAACCACAATGGCAATTGGAAAAAATGGCTTGTCAGACGACGGAGAATCACATCCAACTATAATTTCATACTGATTTTCCGGAGATTCCTGCATATAACCAAAAATTTCTTTTATAACTTCATCTAAATTCAAATTGCCTTTACTGGGGCTAAAAAAATGTCCGTTGCTTAATATTTCACTAG
>JAPLZA010000050.1 GCA_026395275.1 Candidatus Staskawiczbacteria bacterium
ATGTTTTTTCTGTGCTTGCGGGCTTGTACCGATCTTTTTACTCTGCTCATGTTATTTAGTTAAAAATTTTTTAAGTCTGTGCGCTTCGCTTGGTGAAAGGGGAATCCATTTTCGGCCCTTTCTCCTTTGTTCACCGGTTTTTTTCGACCTGTAATGATTTTGTCCGGTTGCCCTTCTCAAAATCTTACCATTTTTTGTAATTTTAAACCTTTTTACTAAGGCCTTTTTTGTTTTATTCATTTTTATGTTTACTGCTTAGAGACTATCATGGTGAAACCTCTGGGCTCACGCTTCAACTCTCTTTCAGTTTTAATTGGTATTAATGAATTTAAATTTTCTAAAAATAATTTTACTTTATCTGTGGCAAATTGTCCCATTGCTTTTTCTCTGCCTCTAAGTGACATGTTTATTTTAACTTTATCTCCCTCGTCTAAAAATTTCTTTGCCTGGGTTGCTCTTGTCTCCATGTCGTGCGGAGAAATATTGAAAGTTAATCTTATTTCCTTTAAATCTCCTCCCTTAGGTTTAGCCATTTTCTTTTCTTTCTTTTGTTGCTGGTAAAGATATTTTCCATATTCTCCAATTCTGCAAACCGGTGGCTCAACTTTTTCTGTAACCTGAATTAAATCCAAACCTTTTGACTTTGCCAAATCAATGGCCACAAAAATATTCATTACTCCAAGCTGTTCGCCGGTTTCTGAAATTACCCTAACTTCTTTTGCCCTTATGAAATTGTTTATAAGTGTCTTATCGATGGTATTTATCTTATTTTATATTGGTGGAAGTGGCGAGATTGAACTCGCGTCTGGAAAGTTTTAATAAATAATTCTACAAGTTTAGTCAGTTTTTATGTTCGAGCGCTAAATAAAGAACTAACAAAATTTTTAACGCCTTATCTCCTTAGTTTCAATAATTCGCCGGAGATTCAAATTATCTATCCTAATAATATAACACCCTTGGTCCGTTTATTAGGAGTCAACGGTAAGGATGCAGCTTAAGCTAAAGCTAAAGCTGGTTGTCTATTAAATAAATTAGTAGCAATTATGTTTTTCCTTAAAAGATTTAAGAGCCTTAAGGAAGCTCAACTTGCCTTACTTAAAAGAACAATCCATCAAAACATTCACTCCCTAGTCTGATAATTCACGATTAGTTTCCCTTTGGACATCTCTCTTCTTAATTTTCTCTTTTTTGTCGTATTTTTTCTTTCCTTTGGCTAATCCGAATTCGAGCTTTATCCTACCATTATTATCATATATTTTCAAGGGTATCAAGGAGAAACCCTTAACTTTAGTCTTTCCAATAAGATAATCTATCTCTTTTTTGTTTAAAAGAATCTTTCTTTGGCGTTCTTGTCCATAGTCCGCCCCGGCGTTATTTGGCTGATAGGGGGGCACTTTTACGCCCACTAAAAACGGTTCAGCCCTGTTTATTGCCACATAAGAACCAGATAAATTTATATGCCCGGTTTTTATTGATTTTACTTCTTGGCCAAACAAAACCAGCCCTGCCTGAAACTTCTCCAGGACCTCATAATCAAACCCCGCTTTTTTGTTCTCCGAGTAAATCTTCATGTCTTTTATTAATAGTATCATATTAGCATAAAATCTTGCTATTGACAATTATAGACTAAAAGTGTAGATTATAGATGGTTCATTGAATAGGCGCATTTGTTGTTTGGATGGTTCCAGACGATGAATGGCCACAACAAGAAAGGAGCTGTCATATGACGACTAAAAATGTTGTTGTCGCAGACGGCAGTAAGGAAGGTAAGGGCGAAAAAAGCCCCGCAGAGATCCGTGGTTTGGTGCAAGTTAAGGCGAATGAGCTCGTGGAGCGCATTGGAAAAAGCTTGGAGTTAGGAGTTGTCCTCGACGGGATGCAACGCCTTATAGATGGATTGGATATTGCCGAGGAAATGGTTTATAC
>JAPLZA010000060.1:0-2060 GCA_026395275.1 Candidatus Staskawiczbacteria bacterium
GACGCTGTGCTTCATGCTTTTGGAAACCCCGTAATAGAAGAGGCCGAAAACATGTTGAAAGTTCTTTTTGGTAAAGATGCTAAGAAAAAAGAAGAAGAGTTGGGGTTAAAAGACAAAGAACAAACTTTTGATCAAAAAGGTTATGATGCAATTCAAAGTAAAATTCAGAAGCAACCTTTTGAAGTTGATATTAGAATTGTGGCATCTGCCCAGTCGCAAAATCGCGCAGAAGAAATTTTAAATCATTTAACTTCGGCTTTCAGTCAGTTTTCTTTATCTGCTATGAATAGCTTGGAAACAAAAGAAGCTTATGGAAAAGAATTACAAAAATTAATTTATGATTTTTCTTTCAGAAATTTTGATATAAATCAGGCAAACATTTTAAACTTAGAAGAGCTGGCAAGTGTCTATCATTTTCCAACGCAATACATAGAAACTCCATATATTAAAGCCGCAAAATCAATATCAGCTCCTCCTCCAACAGATTTACCAACAAGCGGGGATATTTGCATAGGAGAGGTTTCATATAGAAATGAGCAAAAGAAAGTTTATTTTGCTTCAAAGGCAGACAGAAGAAGACACCTCTACATTATTGGACAAACCGGCACCGGTAAATCTAAATTTATAGAAGGCATGGCTATACAAGACATAAAGAACGGAGAAGGTGTTGCCGTTGTTGACCCCCATGGAGATTCTATAGAGCTTATTTTAGCCAATATTCCCAAAGAAAGAATTGATGACGTGGTAATTTTTGAGCCCTTTGATATTGAAAGGCCATGTGGTTTAAATATGTTAGAGTATGACACGCCAGAACAAAAAGATTTTGCCGTTCAGGAAATGATTGCTATTTTTATGAAACTTTTTCCGCCCGAAATTATAGGCCAGATGTTTGAGCACTATATGAGAAATGCCATGTTGGCTTTAATGGCAGATAAAGATAACCCAGGAACATTGGTAGAAATACCTAAAATGTTTACAGACCCGGCTTTTTTGCAGACAAGAATGTCAAAGGTTTCCGATCCAATTGTAAGATCTTTCTGGACAAAAGAATGGGCACAAACAACTGGTTCCACAAGGTCAGATATGTTAGGTTATGTTGTTTCAAAACTGGGAAGATTTATTGAAAATGAAATGATGAGAAATATTATTGGGCAATCGCATTCCGGTTTTGATTTAGCTGAAATAATGGACAGCAAAAAAATATTTTTGGCAAATTTGTCTAAAGGTTTAACCGGAGAAGTAAACAGCTCTTTGCTGGGTTTGATTTTAATATCAAAAATACAAATGGCGGCAATGAAACGCGCCAGGATTGCCGAAGACGAAAGAAAAGACTTTTATTTATACGTTGACGAGTTCCAAAATTTTACAACAGATTCAATAGCCACAATTTTGTCTGAAGCCAGAAAATATAAATTAAATTTGATAATGGCCCACCAGTATATGCCTCAGTTAAAACAGGAAATAAGAGATGCAGTGTTGGGAAACGTTGGTACGTTAGCTGCCATGAGAATTGGAGCCGAAGATGCGGAAAATTTGGAAAAACAATTTGAGCCGGGATTTTCAAGGTTTGATTTGGTAAATCTTGATAACCAGAATGTGATAATTAAAATGATGATTAATAATAAAATTTCCACTCCATTTAAAATGAAAACATTACAAGTGCCAAAAGGAAAACCGGAAATTGTTAATGCAATTAAAAAAATATCAAAACTGAAATATTCCAGGCCAAAAGATATTGTTGAGCAGGAAATTATTCAGCGGTCATTTGTTGAGCCAACTGTTGCTCCTCCTGTAACTCCGCCTCCCCCAATTAAAAAATAAAAAATTAAAGCGCTGAAAAGCGCTTTTTGCTTGTTTTTAGTTTGGAAGCGAGTAGTATTTGTTTAATGGAGGAGTTTTGTCTTCCTATGAACCTTTACAACAAAGAAAGGAGGTTAAAATGCCTTCAAAACAGAAAAGAAATGTCAGTTGGGAAAGAGAAGCAGTATCACAGATGGCAGAACAGGTGAGAATGGCCATAACTGGCGGTAGGTCTGTTTCTATGGAGGAGAATAAGGCTC
>JAPLZA010000060.1:2073-2993 GCA_026395275.1 Candidatus Staskawiczbacteria bacterium
AGGCTCTTGCAGCTTCTACTCCAATGAAAAAAATGGGATTTTCTTTTGTATGGATATTAAAAGGCGAAGAGATGCTTGAGAAGTTTTTTCCAGACGAAGTTGTATCTGTATTATTGAATAGACTAAAGCGATCCTTATTTGACGCTTACGCAGATTCATTTTTAAGGACTCATCAAGACATGACCGCAAAGGAAGTAGGCAAGTTATTGTTTATGGAGATGGGAACAGTCTTAATGAGGGCAAAAAAAATTGGTGTGAAACTTAAAGCCGAGAGGCACCGTTCTTCTCCAGAAAAAGATGAACTCATTAGAAAACACGTTGCAACCGATATTGGTATTGCCGCTAAGGCTATGGGGGTAGACCGTAACGTGGTAGTTCATAGAGCTAATTTTTTAGGATTACATATTCCAAAGAAAAGGTTTATCAGATGGCGAGAAGAAGAATTGAGTGTCTTAAATCAAGCTGTCCTTGATGGGAAGAACGACAAGGAAATATCTGGCATGTTGCCAAACAGAACCGAGGCTGCAGTCTCCCTCAAGAGAAGGGAAATTATAAGGAGAGCCAAGAAAGCGGAGAAAGCAAAAAAGAAACAACAAAAAAGCCCCGTGACTTAACGAGGCTTCTTTTTTTATAATTTATTCTTTTTCAACTCTTTTAACGTAAGTTCCTGTTTCAGTATTTACTTCTATTATGTCTCCTTATTCAACAAATAGGGGAACCTGTATTGTTACGCCAGACTCCAATGTTGCTTCTTTTGTTCCGGCTTGAGCGCGGTCTCCCTTTAGCCCTGGCGCAGTTTCTTTAACTTTCAAAGCTACCTTAATTGGTAATTTAAAAGTTATAATTTTTTCTTCAAAAACAATTCCAACCACAGGTTCATTTGGCCTTAAAAATCTTGCCTGCTCTCCAATTTGTTCTTC
>JAPLZA010000075.1 GCA_026395275.1 Candidatus Staskawiczbacteria bacterium
GCAGTTTCAGAAATTTTTTCTATTTTATCTCCAGAAAATTCAATGCGTAATATTTTTTCTCCTGTGACAATATATATTTCTACAATGTCTCCGCGTACACGGAACATGCCAGGCTTAAAATCAATATCATTGCGCTGATACTGTAAATTATTTAGAAGAAGCAGGAAATCTTTTCTTTTAATTCCTTGTTTGAGTTTAATTTCCAAAGAAATATTTTCATAGTTTTCTGGAGAACCAATGTTGTAAATACAAGACACAGAGGCAACTACAATAACGTCTTTTCTGACTGTGACATCTTGAACTGCTGCGTGTCTTAGGCGATCAATTTCTTCATTAATTTTGGCATCTTTCTCTATATATGTATCTGATTGTGGGATATAAGCCTCTGGTTGATAGTAGTCATAATAAGAAACAAAATAGTGGACCGCATTATTTGGGAAGAATTCTTTAAATTCTTGGTAAAGCTGGGCCGCCAAAGTTTTATTTGGAGAAATAACTAAAGTAGGTTTTTGAGTTTTTTCAATAACTTTAGCCATTGTGAATGTTTTGCCCGACCCAGTTACGCCTAAAAGCACCTGGTCTTTAACTCCAGATTCTAAATTTTTAACCAGCTGTTTTATGGCTTCTGGCTGGTCTCCTTTAGGCTTAAATTTTGATTTTAGCTGAAACTTCATATACTATATAAGTATGGTATCTTATTTAAACGGAAAAATTATATTAAAGCGAGATAAGTTTATTATACTGGAGGTCAACAATATTGGCTATAAAGTTTTTTTGAACCGCCAAAGCATAATAACATTACCAGAAATTGGTGAGAACCTCAAGCTGTTTACATATCAAAATGTCAAAGAAGAAGCATTAGACTTATACGGATTTGCAACCTATGAAGGCTTGGAATTTTTTGAAACATTAATGGACATTCGCGGAGTTGGGCCAAAGTCAGCCTTAGATATTTCAGCATTGGGTTCTTTAGATAAAATAAAAGATAGGATATTAAAACAAGACGAGAAAATTTTTGAAGGTATCCCTGGTATTGGTTCTAAAAAAGCAATGACAATAATTTTAGAACTTACGGGTAAAATAAAAATGCTGGGCCAGAAAAAGGGCTCTGCTGATGAGGCCGAAGGAGCCTTAATGCAACTTGGTTTTTCTAAACAGCAATCAAAAGATGCGTTGAGCCGAGTTTCTGCATCCGTAAAAGATTCGGAAGAGAGAATAAAGCTGGCGCTCAAAAATTTAGGGAAATAATTGACAAGCGTGTTGGGTTGGTGTAAGTTAAAAATGAACATGAATTATAGAGTTTCAAAAAACATAATCAGCATTATAATTATTAACCTCTCTTAGAGAAGGCGCGTTTTTACAAATAGAAATAGAAAACGCCTCTTCTCAAAAAGAGGTTTTTTAAAACTTTTTTTTGGTAGTTGTTTGAAAATTTAATAAATAGAAGGAGACAAGGTTATGAGCAAGATAGTTAAGATATACGACACAACGCTTAGAGATGGCACGCAGGGTGAAAATGTTTCGTTTTCAGGCGCAGACAAAATTCGTATCGCGGATCGGCTTGATGCATTTGGAGTCCACTACATAGAAGGTGGTTGGCCGGGTGCTTGTCCAAAAGACATGGAGTTCTTCGTTGAGGCCCGCAAACGCAGTTGGAGGCATGCGAAGATTGTTGCATTTGGTAGCACACGCCGAGCGAAGGAAGTTTGTTCGCACGACTCCAATATCCAGGCGCTCGTTGAGGCTCATACGCCGGTTGTGACGATGGTGGGCAAAACGTGGTCACTCCACGTGCGCGAGGTAATCCGCACTACGTTAGAGGAGAACTTGGCGATGATCGCTGACAGCGTTCGCTACTTCAAGGAACGCGACAAAGAGGTTTTCTACGACGCCGAACATTTTTTCGACGGCTATAAGGATGACCCAGATTATGCATTGAAGACGTTACGCGCCGCACAGGATGCTGGCGCCGATGTGTTGGTGCTTTGCGACACTAATGGAGGCACTATGCCACACGAGATCTCGCGAATCGTCGGCGAGGTGAAGCGACAGTTTCACACCGCGCTCGGTATTCACACACACAACGATTGTGGTCTCGCTGTCGCTAACGCCCTCGCAGCAGTGGAACAAGGCGTGACGCAGGTGCAAGGCACAATCAACGGCTACGGTGAGCGCGCAGGTAACTGCAACCTTATCACAGTCATCGCTAATCTTGTGTTGAAGATGGGTGTTATATGTATCCCGCAGGAGAACCTGAGGTATCTGCGCGAGTTGAGTCAGTTTGTAGATGACCTTGCGAACGTTCGCCCCGACATCCGCCAGCCGTTTGTCGGTGCAACGGCGTTCGCGCATAAGGGCGGCATCCATGTTAATGCCATTGAGAAGGTTGCGCGTAGCTATGAGCACATTGATCCGGAATTGGTTGGCAATCGCCGTCGCGTGCTCGTGAGCGAATTAAGCGGTCGTAGCAATGTGTTGCTCAAAGCACAGGAACTAGGTCTCGTTCTCGACAAAAATGCTCCAGAGTTACACGAGGTTCTTAAACAGCTCAAAGAGATGGAACACCGTGGTTACGAGTTCGAGGCGGCTGACGCATCGTTTCGACTACTCGTGGAGAAAGCATTTAAGAGATATGAGCCGTTTTTCCAATTGCTTGGTTATCGCGTCATAATGGACCGCTTTGCTCAAGACGATCAGCAAATCTGCGAAGCCAGCGTCAAGCTACGCGTCGGTGATAAAGTTGAGCACACGGTTGCAGAAGGCGACGGGCCAGTTAATGCACTCGACAAAGCATTACGTGCTGCGCTGGTAAAATTCTATCCGGCCATCCAGAATGTGCGACTAGTAGATTATAAGGTCCGCATCCTAGATTCCGGTGCCGGCACTGCTGCTAAGACACGCGTTATTATTGAATCCACTGACGGCAACTCGGTTTGGGGCACCGTCGGTGTCCACGACAATATCATCGAAGCCAGCTGGGAGGCATTGATGGATAGTTATATATATGCCATATGGATGGCTAAAAAATAAGTCATCTTAAAGATGCATCGATCAGGCATTATACCGGTTTACCCAAACCGGCTTTTTTTTATTCGAAATTCATGCTAATTTAAAAACAATGACCATAAAAGAAACAATCAAAAAATTTATACCCAATTTTGTGTTGAGATTTTATCATTATATGCTCGCTTTGATTGGAGCTGTGATTTTTGGTTTCCCTGGGAAAAATAAAAACATAAAAATTATTGGAGTTACAGGTACAAGCGGAAAATCTACAACAGTTGATTTTATAACAAGAATTTTAGAGGAGTCCGGCGCTAAAATCGCATCTGCTTCTTCTATAAGATTTAAAGTTGGCGAGAATGAATGGGAGAATAAATATAAAATGACAATGCCCGGTCGTTTTGTAATTCAGAAATTTTTAAGGCAAGCAGTAAATGCGGGGTGTAAATTCGCTGTTTTAGAGGTGACATCAGAGGGAATTAGGCAATTTCGCCACAAATTTATAAATTTTGATACAGCAGTTTTTACAAATTTATCTCCCGAGCATATTGAAAGCCATGGCGGTTTTGAAAATTATAGAAAAGAAAAATTAAAATTATTTAAAGCAACAAAGAATATTCATGTTGTTAATATTGACGACGAAAACTCAAAATACTTTTTAAATATTCCCGCAAACCAGAAAATAAAATTTGATATGAAGGGCGCTGAGAATACCGGAATTAAATTAAATATAGAGGGAAGGTTCAATTTAATGAATGCTATGGCTGCAATTTCTGTTGCTAGGGCTTATGGAATTAATGATGCAATAAGTAAAAAGGCATTAGAAAAAGCCAAAGGAATTTCAGGCAGAATGGAGGTTATTACTGCCCCGCCACAGCGGGGTCCCGCCAGAGGCGGGAAAAGCCCTGTTAAGGTTATTGTTGATTATGCCCATACTCCTGAACAGTTGGAAGCAGTATATAAAACTTTTAAAGAAGAAAATTTAATTTGTGTTTTAGGTTCTTGCGGAGGTGGAAGAGATAAATGGAAAAGGCCTGTTTTAGGAGAAGTAGCAAAAAAATATTGTAAAGAAGTTATTATTACCAATGAAGATCCGTATGACGAAAATCCAATGGAAATTATAAATCAAGTTGCAGAAACCGTCGGGTTTAATGCCAAAAAAGTATTAGATAGGAAAGAAGCCATAGAAAAAGCTGTAATGGTTGCAAAACCGGGAGAGGTTGTTATAATCACAGGAAAGGGGTCAGAACCATGGATGTGTTTGGAAAATGGTAAAAAAATTCCTTGGGATGACCGTAAAATAGCCAGGGATTTTTTAAATAAAATTAATCGTTAATTTATTATGGAAAGAAGGAAAACAGAAGCAGAACCAGAAATAGAGGCAGAAATAAGTCCTGAAGGGGCCGTAGATAGCGCAACATCGAAAGTTGAAGAAAAAGAGTCGATAGATGCCGATGAGTCTTTTGGTTTTGTTTCAAAGACCAAAGAATGGTTTAGCGATAAATATAAAGATATATCAGCTGGGGTTGAAAATAAATATGAAAAAGCAAAAGCATGGAGAGCCAAAGAAATAAGGAAGCCCACTAAAAAAGGCTTGTTATTGGCAGCAAAAGATATTGATAAGAGAGCTGGGAGATTGGTTGGGGATGTTATTGGTGTTACGCCATCTATTATTTTTAAAATAATTAAAGGACTTTATAAATTTGGCGAGACGATAATAAAAAAGAAAGGTAAGATTGGTTTTGGAGAGGGTTATGATATTGGCGAAGAGATGTTTACATTTGGTGAAAAAAAACAAAAAAACTAAACTATGCAACAGGAAAAATTTGGTTTAAGAATTTTTAATTTAGTGATTAATAGGGTTTTAAAAAAAGTTTATTTTAGCTTAGACGAAGCTTCTAGGTTGGATTTAGAAAAAAATATTACTTCTGGCGACGAAAAGGCAGGAGAAAAAGCTGTTAAAAAATATATTCCTAACTTTGAAGAGTTGTTTGAGGAACAAGCAAAAATTATTGAAAAAGAAATAAAAGAAGAGATAGCAAAAGAGATCTAAGGAATAAAATTGCTTAATATTTTAATTCATGTTAATGTAAAGAAGACAAAAAATTGTCTTTTTTATTTTTAACCGATATGAAAAAAATGTCAAAATCAATCAAAAAATTTATTCGAACGCAAAAGGCGCAAATAAGGCGCCAGTTTTGGGATGTTAAGAAACAGGAAGAATTAATAAAAGAGATGTATAATAAACTTAATATCAAAGAAGTAAAATAAGCAATAAAATGAAGATACAAGATATACAAAAATTAGCCATAAAAATGGGCATAGAGTCTGATTTTAGGGGTAAAGCTGGTGTTCAAAAATTATTGGAGTCAAAGAAGCAAAAATTTGATAAATTATCAGAAAAAGATAAAAAGGAGTTTGATAAAGATGCGCTAGAAAACCCCTATTTGGATTCCGGAGTTTATAATGTTGCAGAAGATAAAAACATTAAAAGAGTTTTAGTTGGAATTGATATTGGGCCAGAAGAAATTTTAATAGCTAAAGAACTAGGAAACATAGATTTAGTTGTTGCTCATCACCCAATTGGAAAAGGATTAGCTCAGTTAGCCGATGTTATGGAATTGCAAGCAGATGTTTGTAATTATTATGGAGTTCCAATCAATGTTGCAGAAGGTTTAATGCGCGAAAGAATTTCTGAGGTTGCCAGGGGCGTTAATTCATCAAACCACCAAAGAACAGTTGATGCCGCCAGACTCATGAAGGTTAATTTAATGAACTCTCACACCCCGTGCGACAATTTGGCTGCAAAATTTTTGAAGAAATTAGTTGAGGAAAAAAAGCCAGAAAGAGTTGGCGACTTAATAAATATTTTAAAAGAAATTCCAGAATATAAAGAAGCAATGAAAATTGGAGTGGGTCCAAAAATTTTTGTTGGTTCTCCTGAAAATAGGTGCGGTAAAATTGCTTTATCTGAAATTACAGGAGGCACAGAAGGCTCCCCAAAGCTTTATGAAAAAATGGCACAGGCGGGAGTTGGAACTATTGTAGGTATGCATATTTCAGAAGAACATAAGAAAGAAGCTGAACAAGCCCACGTTAATATTGTAATTGCCGGGCACATTTCTTCTGATTCTTTGGGGGTTAATTTGTTTATGGATGAGTTAGAAAAGAAAGGAATTGAAATTGTTGCTTGTTCTGGGTTTACAAGAGTTTCACGAGTTAAATAAAAAAATAAAATGCAAAAAAACTGGTAAAAGACCAGTTTTTTGTTAAAATAATTATATTGTAGTTGAAATATGAAATACACTGAGCCGAAAATTATTAAACAAAGAAAACAAAAAAAAGAAGCAGTAATTAATTTCTGGAGGATTTTTTCAATACAAGGAGGGCTTTTTCTATTAACTTCTATTTTGGCTGTTTTCAGCGCCTTTAAGTTGAATAAACTAGTCCAAACAAAGGAAATTTATTTGCCGGCAACCTCGTGGCAGGATTTTTTGTTTTCTTTTTTGTTTGTTACTTTTTTTATTATAGTTTTTGCTACATATAAAAAGGCAGGAAAATTTAAAGAAATAATTTATAAAGCACTTTTTATAATTTCTGTTTTTTGGGGAGGTATGACTATTTTGAATCTGTTTATGCCTGTTTTTATGGCAGTTATTTTAATGGGAATTTTAATTATATTTTGGCTTGAGCGTCCTTCAATTTTAGTCCACGACATTTTAATGATTTTGGGTTTGGCTGGAGTGGCTAGTTTTTTTGGTTTGGGATTTTCTCCGGCAGTTGTGGTTGCCCTTCTTTTAATTTTTTCTGTTTATGATTTTATTGCAGTTTATAAAACAAAGCATATGGTTTTGATGGCAAAAGAAATGATTGAGAAAAAAGTTATTTTTGGATTTATAATTCCAAAAGAATTCAAATTTTTTAAAGATAATTTTAAAAACGTGAAGCCGGGTCGGGTTGCGAGAGCTTCCCGCGGAGCGGGAGCTCCCAACCTAGGTAATTTTATGATTTTAGGAGGCGGAGATGTTGTTTTTCCTAATTTACTGGTGGCCTCGGTAATTCCTTTCGGAATTTATAAAGCATTAGTTATTGTTTTGTTTTCTTTAATTGGTTGTTTTATGAGTTATTGGATATTTTCTAACCAAGATAAAAAAGAGCCCATGCCGGCCCTGCCTCCAATTGCCTTTTTTTCTATAGTTGGATATTTAATAACATTATTTTTTTAAGTTAAGTTATTGCGGTGCATTATTGACAATCGATTTTTAAAGAATAAAATTACAGTTAGGAGGGGGTGCGAGTTTTTACTCAAGGACATAATAGCTTGTAGCGAAGTAGGTAAAATTATATAACTAATTTCATTGTCCGAAATTGGGCTCGAGAAAAAGACCAATTGCGTTGCAAATTATTAACCCCCTCACCAAAGTCCGTCAGGCATTAAGCTTGGCGTTTTTTGTTGCCCAGAAACCCTTTTTTTGATAGGATACAGTAAAGGTCAATATATTATTAAATAAAAATTTATGGCTAAGAAAATCGTTAAAAAAGCAATCAAAAAGGCTGTTAAAAAAACAGTCAAAAAAACAAAGACTAAAGTAGCAGCCAAGGTTGTAGTAAAAAAAGAACCGGAAGGAAAATTAATAGGCAGAATAACCCATTATTTTTCCAATATTGAAGTGGCAGTTATAGATTTGTCAGCTCCGCTAAAAGTTGGAGACACTATTAGGGTTATTGGAGGTCAGGAAACTGATTTTGAGCAACAAGTGGAATCAATGCAGATTGAGCACGAAGAAGTGAAATCAGCTAAAAAGGGAGATGGCGTTGGAACAAAGATAAAAGAAAAAGTCCACGAAGGATATAAGGTCTATAAAATATAAAGTTAAAGCTTAATATTTTAATGTCGCCTTTAATGGCGATGTCTGATTTATTTTAAAATGGCAGATAACATTCAAGATGAGATTGAAGATAAAATTATAGATTGTATTAATTCGGGGGTAAAGGGCCGATTGGTGATTTTTAAACCAGAAAAAAATAGTTTTGGAGAAGATTTAATAGTGAAAAAAAGAGGAGATTATAAAGAGAAAGAAATACATCTTCAAATTAACAGCCTTGTTGGACCAGGAGAAGACGTCAATTTTGTTAAAGATTTTCCGAAAGATAACTTTAAAACAGATAAGAATTTTTATTTAATTTTCGTTTATTTTAATGAAGCTCTCCAAAAAATTAATGATTACATATGGCTTGTGCCTTCTTTGAAGTTTAAAGAAACAGCTGAAACAATAAACGATCAAAAAATATTGAGGTTTGAATCTTCTTTAGACGTTAAACAAAATAATAAATATTCAGAATTTTTAGTAGATACAAAAGATTTGGGAAAATTGATGTTAAATATTTTTGTGAAAAATGTTAAGCCTAAATAATATCTATGAAATTTGTTGCAGATTTTCACATACATTCAAAATATTCCCGAGCCACTTCGCCTTCAACAGATTTAGAAAATTTAGATAAATGGGCGCGTATAAAAGGCATTAAGGTTTTGGGCACGGGTGACTTTACCCACCCTAAATGGCTTGGGGAAATAAAAGAGAAATTAAGTCCCGCCGAGCCGGGTCTTTTTAAACTGTGCGCAGGAAGTTCTCCGACAAGGTTTATTTTAACCTCGGAAATTAGTTGTATATATAAGAAGACTGGTAAAGTGAGAAAAATTCACATTATAGTTTTTGCGCCGTCTATTAAAGCTGTAGAAAAAATAAATTTAGAATTAAATAAAATAGGAAATTTAAAGTCAGACGGAAGGCCGATTTTAGGATTAGACGCAAAAGAATTAACAAGAATTGTTTTAGAGGCAGATGAAAATTGTTTAGTGGTGCCAGCTCACGCCTGGACACCATGGTTTTCTGTTTTTGGATCAAAGTCCGGGTTTGATTCTTTAGAAGAATGTTTTGAAGAATACACAAAATATATTTATGCCATTGAAACAGGTTTGTCTTCAGATCCCGCTATGAATTGGCGGTTGTCCCAGTTAGATAAAGTTGCTTTAATTTCCAATTCAGACAGTCACTCACCTCAAAAGATTGGTAGGGAGGCAAATATTTTTGATACGGAATTAAGTTATAAAGGAATTGCAGATGCATTAAAATCAAAAGATAAAACTAAATTTTTATATACCATTGAATTTTTTCCAGAAGAAGGTAAATATCATTACGACGGCCATCGCGCCTGTAATTTAAGTCTAAAACCTCAGGAGTCTAAAAAGTATGATAACGTTTGTCCTAAATGTGGGAAACCCTTAATAATAGGGGTTTTAAACAGAGTAGAGGAGTTGGCTGACAGGCCGGAAGGGTTTGTCCCTAAAAACGCTATTCCATTTAAGAGTTTAATCCCCTTAAACGAAATAATTGCAGAATCTATTGGCACCTCTGTTTTATCTAAAAAAGTTTTGATATATTATGATAATTTAATAAAAAACCTGGGGAGCGAGCTGGAAATATTATTAGAATCTTCTGAAAAAGCCATAGCAGAAAAATCTTCACCGGAAATTGCACAAGGAGTTATAAAGATGCGCGAAGGAAAAGTTTCTATTGAGCCAGGATACGACGGTGTTTATGGCAAGATTAAAATTTTTTCTGAAAAAAGTGGTAAAAAAGAGAAAAAACCCGAAATAAATCAAAAGACTTTGCTTTAGGGGCTTGACACGATGGAGCTTCGGGAATACTATTGTAATTACCCAAATAAAAAGTTATAAATATAGTAATAAATAACCATGGACGGAAAAATATTTCATATAACTAAAGGGAAATTGCAGGAGCTTAAAAAAGAATATGAGTTGCTTTTAGAAGCTGAGCATAAAAAAGCCTTGGGACAGGAAGCTCCAAAAATTTTAGAATCAGAGGATCTAAATCCGGAATTTGTTAGTTTCCAAGAAGACGTGGGATTTTTAAGAGCCAGGATTGATGAATTGAAAAACATTATAGATCGCCATGAGCTTATTAGAATTCCGCCAAAAGATAAACAGGCTATTATTGGAGTAGGAGCTAAAGTAAAAGTAGATGTAGGAGGTCAAAAAGATGAATTTGTTATTGTGGGAACCCTTGAAGCAAACCCAGCTTTAGGAAAAATCAGCAACGAGTCGCCAGTTGGCAGAGCTTTGTTGGGGCATAAAATTGGGGACGCAATTGAAATTTCTTCTCCTGCGAAAATGATATATAAAGTTAAAAATATAAAATACGAAATAAGTTAAGACTATAAAGACTCCCGAAAAGGGAGTCTTTTTGATTAGTTCCATTTACTTTTACTCTGTTTATAACTACAATAAGTTAATAAAATTAAGTAATAAAAATATGTTTAAAGGTGTAAATAAAGTAATAAGAACAATTATTTATTGGGATTTATATTTTAATTCGGCGTGGGGATTAATTAACCCTGTTTTTGCAGTTTTTATAATGCATAATATTACCTCTGAAAATGTTGGCAAAGCGGCGGAAGTGGCCGGGTTTGCAGCATTAGTGTATTGGGTATTAAAATCTTTCCTTCAAATTCCAATAGGCGCGTATTTAGATAAAAATCACGGAGAGCACGATGATTTTATTTTTACTTTAGTAGGAACAATTATTTGCGGTTTAGTGCCAATTGGCTACATTTTTGCTTCTTTACCAGAGCACATTTATTTGCTACAAGGGTTATTCGCAATAGCCATGTCTATGCTTATTCCTTCTTCTTACGCAATTTTTACCAGACACATCGACAAGGGCAAGGAAGCTGTGGAGTGGAGCTTAGATAGCACGGTTTTGGGATTTGGCGCTGGTATAACGGGAGCTTTGGGAGGAATAATAGCAGGAAGATTTGGTTTTACTTCGGTTTTTATTTTAGCTAGTATTTTAAACTTTGTAGCTGCTTTCTCATTTTTGGCTATTAAAAGGCACATGTCTTCTAAAAATGTTGAAGTTCCCAGGGTTCCTCCTACAATGCCAGCTGAACAAATTGAAGTGTAAAATATGAAAAATCAGGAATTGTCTAAAATATTTTTTGAAATAGCCGACTATTTGGACATAGAAGGTGTAAGTTTTAAACCATATGCCTATAGAAAAGTGGCGTTGTCTTTAGAAAGTTTGAAAGAAGATGTCGGCGAGATTTATAGAAACGGCGGGTTGGAAGCTCTTAAGGCAATATCTGGCGTTGGTGAGGGAATTGCTAAAGCTATTGAAGAATATTTAAAAACCGGGAAAATAAAACACTTTGAAGAGTTAAAGAAAAAGTTGCCACTTAAATTAGATGAGTTATTAAAAGTTGAAAGCTTGGGACCTAAAAAAATAAAAGTTCTTTACGAAAAATTAGGAGTTAAAAATTTAAAAGATTTAGAAAAGGCTGCAAAGAAGCATAAAATATCTCCCTTATTTGGATTTGGAGAAAAAACTGAGCAAAACATTTTGCAGGGATTGGAATTTTTGAAACAAAGCAAAGGTAGGTTTTTATTAGGAGAAATTATGCCAACCGTTAAGGTTGTTATAGAAAGGCTAAAAATATTGAAAGAAGTTAAAGAAATTAGCGTTGCTGGTTCTGTCAGAAGGCAAAAAGAAACAATTGGAGATATAGACATTTTAGTGGCTTCAGATAAGCCTAAAAAAATTGCAGATTATTTTGTTTCCATGCCAGAAGTAGAAAAAATTTGGGCCGAAGGCGCTACAAAATGCTCGGTAAGGTTTAAACAAGGATTTGATATTGATTTAAGAGTTGTGCCTCAAAAAAGTTTTGGTTCTGCTTTGCAATATTTTACCGGCTCTAAAGAGCACAATATTGCTACAAGAAAAATTGCTATTGAAAAAGGGTTAAAACTTTCAGAATACGGAGTTTTTAGTGGCGCAAAACAAATTGCCGGTAAAACCGAAGAGGAAGTTTATAAAGCAATTGGTTTACCGTATATAGCTCCAGAAATTCGCGAAGATGACGGAGAAATTCAGGCCGTTTTGCAAGGCAAACTTCCAAAACTAGTTGAGTTAAAAGATATAAAAGGTGATTTGCATTGTCACACTAATTTTGGTGATGATAATTATAAAGATTCTCTTGAAGTAATGTACCGGAAAGCCATGGAATTAGGTTACGAATATATTGGCATATCTGACCATACAAAATTTTTGCGTATAGAAAACGGTTTGAATGAAAAACAATTATTAGATCAGCACAAAGAAATTCAAAAAATAAACGAAAAATTTAATAAACAAGGTAATAAATTTAGAATTTTACATGGGTGCGAAGCTAATGTAATGCCAGATGGCACGCTTGACATTAAAGACGAAGTTTTAGAAAAATTAGATTATGTAATTGTTGGCGTTCATTCAAACATGAAAATGGAAAAGAAAGAAATGACTGCCAGGATAACAAAAGCAATGGAAAATCCTAATGTTGATATTTTTGCCCATCCTACAGGAAGATTAATTGGCAACAGGGAAGAATATCAAATGGATTTTGATAAAATATTAGAAGTTGCCAAAAAAACAGGGACAATTTTAGAAATTAATGCTACTCCAATTAGGTTAGATTTAAATGGTTTTAATATAAGAAGGGCCAAGGTCCACGGAGTGAAAATGATAATAAACACAGATAGTCATAGAAAAGAACAATTAGATTTTATGGAATATGGAATTGGCCAGGCTCATCGCGGTTGGGCTGAAAAAAGCGATATAGTAAACACTTTATCGGCAGAAAAATTATTAGAGTATTTTAAATAGCGTTGACACGTCTTCTTTAAGGACTATAATTATATAATATTATTTAAATTTGCTAATAGAGAAATTAGCGAAAAATAAAATATGAAAATGAAATTTCTAATATGTATTGCTGTTTTAACAACAGCAATTTTGTGTTCTCCTGGTTTTGTGAGCGCCCAAGTAGACAACTCAGCATTAATTGTCCAGCTTCAAGCGCAAATCGCAGCTCTTCAAGCGCAGTTGCAAACGCTTCTTGCCCAACAAAGCACAGTCCCCGCAACATGGTGCTATACTTTTAATACTAATTTGGGTTTTGCAAACTCAGGTAGTGATGACGTAGGAAGCTTACACTCAGCTTTAAGCAAGGAAGGGTTCTCTTCTGGGTCAGACAATATCGCAACTTATGGAGAAGATACTGCCGCAGAAGTAGTTCAGTTCCAAGCAAAATACGGAATTAGCCAGACAGGGTATGTTGGCGCCGTAACAAGGGCGAAATTAAACTCTTTATATGGATGTATAAATAATAACCCAATTACTTCTGTTGTTTCTAATTTAATTACTCCGCTTACTTCTAACGGAACTGTCGCTAGCGCTTCTTCAGAATATGACAATTTGCCTTACTACAAGGCCTACAAAGCTTTTGACGGTCAGAACGTTTATGATTCTACTGCAGAAGCATGGGTAAGCACCAGGGCAACGTCGAAAGAGCCGTTATCAAGTAATCCTGCTTGGTTGGAGTATAATTTTGGCGTTGGAAATTCACAAATTATAAACACATATACAATAATTAATAGAAATTGGACAGAGCCGACAAGTCCAAATACATGGAGTTTTCAAGGTTCTAATGATGGCACAACCTGGGTTGATTTAGATTCAATATCTGGTGATATAAATAATACTCAGGCGGCGGTAAGAACATTTAATTTCACTAATGACACGGCCTATCAATATTACAGAATTTATATAAAAGCTAGCAATAGTAAGAACAATGTTTATAATTACATAGTTGCTATAGGGGAATTGCAGATGAACGCTCCAGTTAACGGCGTCTGCGGTTCAGCTAATGGCTCGTTTGTCTCTACCACAAAACCGCTGACTGCCA
>JAPLZA010000051.1 GCA_026395275.1 Candidatus Staskawiczbacteria bacterium
AACCGATAATAAACAAATTAAAAACGCAAAAAAGATTATTTTTCTTTGCTTTAAAATTTTTGCGAGAGAATTAAACATAATAAAAGTGTATAAATATTATTTTATTATACTCTTTTCAAAAAATACTGGCAAACAACAGTCAAGCACTAAAACTTTTCGCCAGAGCAATCCAGCTATCAATGCTCAATGTCTCTGCCCTTTGTGTGGGATTTATTTTATTTTGCGCCAGCCACTCGGCTGTTTTTTCTTTTTTAATGTCTAAAGCTTGTGATAAATTCCCTGCCAGTTGTTTCCTGGGGTGAGAGAAGCCGGCTTTCACAATTTTGAAAAATAATTCTGAAGCTAGGTCGTATTTTTTTGTGGGAGTAATTTTTATTATTGCAGAATCAATTTTAGGCGAAGGCCAAAAACATCCCTTGGAAACATAGCTGACAATTTTTGGTTGGGCATAAAATTGTACAGAAACTGCAAGCAGACTCATGTGGGGGTTTGAGCCTGCCCTGAGCGAAGTCGAAGGGCAAATTCTTTGAGCAACTTCTTTTTGAAGCATCAAAATAATTTCTTCCGGCTGGTTTTTGTTTTCCAAAAGAAACCTTATTAATGGCGCTGTTATATAGTAAGGAATGTTGGCAATAACTTTGTATTTTTTGGGAAGCTTTAAGTCAGTTTTTAAAATGTCTCCCTGAATAACTTCTAAATTTTTATAATTATTTATTGTTTCTTTCAAAATTTCTATCATTGTTTCGTCTTTTTCCACGGCAATTACCCTTTTGGCTTTTTTAGCTAATTCTTGAGTTAAAACGCCCATTCCAGGCCCTACTTCTAAAACAATGTCTGTTGGCTTTATGTCCGCTGAATCAATAATTTTTTCTAAAATATTTTTATCTATTAAAAAATTCTGGCCAAGCCCCTTTGAAGGCCTAGTTTGGTATTTTGCTAGTAATTCTTTTATTATTTTTGGTGAAGTTAGTTCCATTTAGCTATAATAACACAATTTTTTCGCGGTGGATAACTATTTGACCGATGGGCTTTTTAATGGTAATTTTAAGTTACATTGTTAAAAATAATTAACAAAGTATTAATAAGGATAAAAGGCGCCAAAATTCAGGGATTATTGAAAAATCCTTTGTTTTTTTTCGGCCTGATTTCTGTTATTTTATTCTCTTCTCTATATATATCTTGCGGGGACTTAGCCAACACAGTAAATTTGAAAGACAACCGCGTGGTGTTTTTTAATTCTTTCTTTAATAAATCAAACAGTTTAAATACAGACACATTATTTTCCAGCCAGGCAACGGCAATTCCTTTGGAAACTCCAGATTTGAAAATAATGCAAGACAATACCTTGTGCGGGGTTGCTACCCCATGCGTGGTATCGGGAAAAGTTTTAGGAGATGTTTTTGGAGGAAACAATCAAAATCAAAAAGATGTAGTTAACTATACCGTGCAGGCAGGAGACACCTTGCAATCAATTGCCGACGCCTACAAAATATCTGTTAACACTTTGCTTTGGGCAAACGACCTAACAACTTATTCAACAATTAAAGTTGGCCAAACCTTGGCTGTTTTACCGGTAGACGGAGTTTTGCACGTTGTAAAATCTGGCGATACAGTTTCAGGAATTGCTCAAACCTATAAAGCCCAGTTGCAAGACGTGGTTTCTTATAACGATTTGGCAAATCAGGACGACGTTTACATTGGAGATATTTTAATTATTCCGGGCGGGGTTATGCCAAAGAAAGCGGGACCTGTAATAAACAATCAAATTCCTTTGGCAGACAATTTCTTTATTTTTCCGGTGCAAGGGCATATTTCTCAGGGACTTCACTTTTATAATGCAGTTGATATTGCTAACAAGTGCGGAACTCCTGTTTATGCTGCTGCTGCCGGCGTGGTGCAAAGAGCTGTTGCAAATGGCGGGTGGAATGCAGGCATGGGAAACCATATAACAATTTTACACAGCAATGGAACAGTTACATATTATGGGCATTTGATGGCATTAATGGTAAAACCGGGCGACAAAGTTTATACAGGCCAGAACATTGCTTTAATGGGCGGAGCTCGCGGAATGGCTGGCGCAGGAGACTCTACGGGATGTCATTTGCACTTTGAGGTTGTGGGAGCGCGAAATCCATTGTCAGTATATGTAAAAGGAGCAACAATTAGTTATAAATAAAAAATATTTAAGTAAATAAAAAACAGCCCCGCCTAGGCGGGGCTGTTTTGATATATTATTTTTTTTCGTTACACTTTAGACAGGTTTTTGCTTCAGGACAGGCAAGCAATCTTTTCTCATCAATTTTTTTACCGCAGTTTTCGCAAACCCCATAAGTTCCAGCTGTAATTTTTTCTAGAGCCATAGTAACATCTTTTAATTTAAGCTCTAAACTATACTCTAAAGATAATTTATTATCATATTCTTGGACTTCATCAGCTTCTTCGTCTTTATCGCCGTCTTCTCTGTTTGGATATTTTGTGTCCCAATTGTGTTTTATTTTTGGATCTTCTTTTGCAAAGCTTTCTAACTCTTTTTGCAGGGCTATTTTTTGCTCTTCTAACTTTTCTTTTAACTCTTCTATTAATTTTTTATCCATTTTTTTTCTTTTAATACTTTTTATTTTTTTCTCATTGGAACCGGAGGAAGCGGAGGCGCGGGCATAGTTGCTTGAACATTTGCGCGTGGTCTTGGTACGGCAAGGTCTGAGGATCCTTCAACGTCTCGCATAAATTTTATTCTTTGATCTTCTTCTGCTGCAAAAGATTTCGTCAGCTTTTCTTTTAAAGACTGCGGAGCTTTGCTTAAGATATCTGGGCCGGTTGTTTGTTTTTGCATTGATGAGCCAGACCATTGCTGTCTTTGAACTTTTTCATTCTCTTGCGCTCTGATTTTTGCCATCGATTCTCTTCTGGCAACTTGCTCTTGAGCTTGGCCTCTTCTTTTATCTTCTTCCCTGGCCATTATGACAGAATATATTTCTCTTAATGATTTGTCAATTCCCAGGGCTTTATCTTTCAGCCCATTTTTTTCCGCTACAAGCTGTTCTGATGATATATCTATTTGACTTACTTTTTTATCAATATCTTCTATTTGTTTTTCTGCTTCCCATCTTTTTTTCTCAACTTCTTGTATTTTTTTATCTAAATCCCATCTTGATTCTTGTAAACTTTTTCTTTGTGAGGCAATAGTGGTTGTTTGTTCTTTTTCTGTAATAAATTTTCCTTCCTGTTCTAACTTCTTTTCTTGATCTAAAATAACATTAAGTTTTGTTTGGCAGTCTCGTTTTTGTATGAGCAGGCTATTTTTTTGTAATTTTAATTCAGGGTCTTTTTTCTTATCAATCTCATCAATTTGTTTTTCAAAAGCCAAGCGGGAAGACTCAAGCAAAAATATTTGTTGGCGCTCTTCTTCTGTGCCATAATTTTTTAAATCTTTTTCCGCTATTCTTTCTTCTCCCTCGTTTTTCTGTAAAACTTCTTCCATTCTAAACTTCTCTTCCCTAGCTGCTATTATTGGAGCTTCAATTTTTTTTCTTTCTTCTGTTTGTTCTTCCAAAGTTTTTATTTTGGCTATTTTGTCTCTTTCTTTTAATGAATCAGCCTCTCTTAATTTTAAGAGGTCTTTTTTCATTGTTCTAACTTCAGCCCTTTTAAGAAATTCCTTGGCTTGTGTTTCTTCGGCTTGTGTTGGCATAAGAAAACTAAAGCTTATTAATTTTTGGCTTTTGGCTTGAACCCTGCGTCCACGGCTGAAAGATTTATTCTGCCCAGTTCGTCTACAGACATTACCTTAACCGGGATTGTTTCTCCTTCTTTTACAATCTCAGAAGCGCTTTTTATGTGGTTTTTTACAAATTTTGATATGTGGACCAATCCATCTGTGCCCGGTAAAATTTCTACAAAAGCTCCAAAGTCCATAATTTTTACAACTTTCCCCTGGAAAATTTCACCTGGTTGCACCTCTCTGACAATTCCTTTAATCCAAGTTATGGCCTTGTCCACATCTTCTTGGTTTTGCCCTGTTACAGAAACAAATCCGGAATCTTCAATGTCAATTGCAACTCCGCCACATGCTTCAATTATTTTATTTATCATAGAGCCCTTTGGTCCAACTACTTCTCCAATTTTTGCAGGGTTAATAGTTAGGGTGGCTATTTTAGGAGCGTAAGGTGACAAAGATTTCCTGAATTCTGGGATCTCTTTCTTTATTATATCAAGTATTTTCAATCTTGCATCTTTTGCTCGGTCCATTGCCTCTTGCATAATGTTTTTATCAATGCCGTCTATTTTAATATCCATTTGAATTGCTGTAATTCCGTTGCGAGTTCCCGCCACTTTAAAGTCCATATCTCCATAATGATCTTCTGGGCCCTGAATGTCGGTTAACACTTTATATTTTCCTGTTTTTTCATCTTTAGCTAAACCAACAGAAATTCCCGCAACAGGTTCTTTAATTGGCACTCCTGCGTCCATTAATGCAATGCAGGCAGCACATACAGAAGCTTGTGAGGTTGATCCGTTAGAAGACACAACTTCAGATACTATTCTAATGGTATACGGAAAGACTTCGACGGCTGGTATGACAGGAAGCAAAGCTTTTTCAACCAAAGCTCCGTGTCCAATTTCTCTTCTTTTTGGCCCTCTCATTGGAGCTGTTTCTCCAGATGAAAATGGAGGAAAATTGTAATGGTGTAAAAATCTTTTCTTTCCAACAATCTCCATGCCTTCTAAAATTTGTTGGTCGCCTGGCCCACCTAAAGTTAGAATTGAAAGTACTCTTGTTAAACCTCTAAAAAATACTCCTGAGCCATGAGCTCTTGGCAAAACCGCAACTTCGCAAGACAAAGGTCTTATTTCGGTGGATTTTCTGCCATCTGGCCTATGATCTTTTTCAATAATGTTTTTTATAATTATTGCTTCTATTTCTTTTTCAAAAAAAGCTAAAACCTGTTTTTCTTTTCCTTCGCCCGGGTGTTTTTCTGCCAAATATTTTATTAATTCCTGTTTTAATATTTCGGTTGCTCCAAGATTTTTTTCACCAGCTGGAGCATTGGTAACCGCCTTTTCTAATTTATTTCCAAGCCATTCTTTAATTTCTTTTGCAATGTCTAACTCAACGGCCGGTTCAAATTTATCTTTTTCTTTTCCAATTTTTTTTGTTGCCTGAATTTGTGAATCAATAATTTTTTTTAATTCTTTCTTAGCAACTTCATAAGCTTCCATAACATCTTTTTCGGAAACTTCCTTTGCTCCCATTTCAATCATGTTAACTAAAATGTCTCCGTCTTTTTCAATGGCAGACAAGGTTAAATCCATAGTACATTCTTTTCTTTGAGTGTAGTTAGAATTAAAAACCCAATCACCGTTATTTTTGGTAACTCTTATTGCTCCTAAAGGTCCATTCCATGGGATATTTGATGTTGCTAATGCAAATGAAGCTCCAATCATTCCTAAAATATCCGGATCATTTTCGCCATCCCAGGAAAGACAAGTAACAATAACTTGGACTTCTTTTTTAAAGTCTTTAGGGAACAATGGTCTTATTGCGCGGTCAATCATCCTGCCAGTTAAAACGGCTTCTTCTGATGGCCTGGTTTCTCTTTTCATAAATCTTGAGCCGAATATTTTTCCTGCAGCATAAAATCTTTCCTCATATTCAACTGTTAGGGGGAAATAATCTATGTCTGGCCTGGAGTTTGGGGAGATAACAGCGGTTACTAGAACCTTTGTTTCTCCGCAAGAAACTAAACAAGAACCAGAGGCTTGCTCGGTCCAGTTTGTAGTTTCAATTATGACGGGTTTTTCACCCACCTTTATTTCGAACGTATCTTTTACTGCCATTTATTTTTGCAGTGGAAGATGACTTGTACGAATATGTGAAAAAGTTGGATGCTCCAGCGCTTTCATATAGCCGTACTTTTCTATCTTCCGCTACGGTTATTTTATTTTTTTAAGAGGAATTTTGCAACGCCTTCATCTAAATCAATAAATTCATCTGCTGTTCCTTTTAACACTCCGGAAGTCGATTTTCCAAAAGCCATAACTTCAACTCTTTTACCCATGTTTTTCAAATACTCTACCAAAGGAATAAAGTCGCCGTCTCCTGAAACCAAAACAATCACGTCTAATCCTGGAGCTGTTCGAATGGCGTCAATAACAATTCCAATGTCCCAGTCTGCTTTTTTGGCTCCGCCATACCATTCCTGCAAATCTCTTACCCTTGTTTCAATTCCAATTTTGCTTAAGGCATCAAAAAATGGCGCTTCTTCGCCAGTTTTTGTGCGCACAACATACCCAAAAGCCCTAATAAACTTTCTGCCTGCTACTGCCTGCTTTAAAACTTCCTGAAAATTAACTTTAGAATGGTAGAGATTTTTTGCCGAATAGTATAAATTCTGTACATCTATCAACACCTCTACTCTCTGCTCTTTTGGTTTTGGTTGCATTATTCTATTTTCTTACTCCGATTTTTTTGATAATAACTAAATATCTTTTTTCAGATATTTTTTTCAAATAGGCTAACAACTTTTTTCTTTGTATAACCATTTGAATTAAGCCTTTTTTTGAATGCACATCTTGAGGGTGCTTTTTCAAATGCAAAACTAGCTTGTCTATCTGTTTAGATAACAAAGCAATCTGAACATCGGCAGAACCGGTGTTTTTTTCTTCATCGCTTACATCTTTTATTATTTTTGTTTTCTCTTTGGTTGTTAAAGCCATTTTATGATATGAAGGTGCTTCCGGCACCTACTTTAATTAATAAATATAGTATAAGCTATTTCTCTTGTTTTGTAAAGTGCCCCCAGAAGGAATCGGACCTTCATAGGCTGCTTAAGAGGCAGCTACTTTACCATTAAGTTATGGGGGCGTAGTAAAAAACTGCTCTACTTCATCCCCACACTAAAGTTTTTTCAAAAAAACTTTAGTGTGGGGACAAGATTGAGCTATGAGGGCCCTAATTTAATTTTCTGTTAAAGTGTTTATGTTCCGAGAGTTGACCAGGTTCCAGTATATCCTAATATTGTCAAAATGGAATTAATTATTACCCATGAACAGAAAACCAAAGCTAATCCAATAATTGCGGCATAAAGAATTTTTTTACCAAGTCCAGCCAAATTTGGATTGCCAGCTGAAAGCAATAAAATAATTCCACCAATCGTAATTGCTATTATTGCCAAAGGCGTGGCTATTCCAAGAATAATAAATTGATAAATATTGTTAAGAAAAGTAAAAAAATCAGTGATTCCACATGGGCAAGTGGGACTACCGC
>JAPLZA010000081.1 GCA_026395275.1 Candidatus Staskawiczbacteria bacterium
TCCTTATTCAAAAACAAAATATCAACTTTACTAAAAATCCTTTTTAACTGTTCTTGGGGCAAAGACAACTGTTGCATAGAAGGATTCACCGCAACTTTTATATTATTTTCTTTGGCAAAATTTACAATTTCCTCAAAGCTGTCGCACAATAAATTTGTCAGCGGAGCCAGAAAAAACCATTTTGTTTTTCTCACTTTTTTCCATGCAATGTCTTTACTGTTAAATATGTCAGAAGCTCCCCTGTAAACCAATATTGTTCGGTCGGTGCCGGATTGGGAAAATATAACCGACTGGTTGGTGTGCTTTTCTTTTTTCTTTACAACAAACCTTGTATCTATTCTTAGATGCTTTAGTTCTCTAACAATTTCCAACCCAGAAATATCAGCTCCAATTCCGCCACAAAAAGCTGTTTTAAAGCCTTGTTTAGCAAAAGTAGCAGCGGTATTTGTTCCGCCCCCGCCGGTTGTAAAAATAATATCTTCAATTTCTATTTTAGAACCAAAAGGCAGGCAAATTCCTTCGCCTGTTAAAAATTCCTTGCTTCCTAAAATTTTGAAGGCTTTGGATTTTAAATGAATATCCTGCGCCGCTGACCCAAATGTTATAATGTCGTACATAATAGTTTATTTTATTCTAATTTTTGTTGTAAATCGATTGTCGTATCTCCAAAATTTTCCATAAATCTCTCCCAGAACTGATGTCCATGAGCCCAGTCGCCACCTTTTGCTGGCTTAGGATACCACATCCATCTCGGTTTTTTATCAGTACTTTTCAGTTGATCCCCATCTACTAACTCTAAATCAGGACCATATTTAGCGGGATCTTTTCCCTCCGGAACATAAATTTCTTCATTAAAATAAATTCTCGACCCAGCAGTACCACTCCCAACCCACAAGCAATGGTTTGGTCCTGGACCGCCCATTATAACATTCTCCAAGTGTTCATTCGATACATCATGATATCTTTTATCTCCGGGGGTGACAGCCCTAATAAGAACATCATAAAACTCTTGAAGCAACCTCTCTCTATCTTTTCCTTCTGCTTTTTTTGCTTCTTGAAAAAGTTTTATTATTCTTTTACCTACTTCGCTCATTTCCGATGGCTCTGCTTCGTGCCTGCTTATTTCTGCCATATATATTTTATTTATTAATCTTTTTTTCGGTTTCGGCAATTGCAATTTTAGTTTTTAAAACAGAATCCGGGTTCAAAGAAATAGATTCAATTCCTTTCTCAACTAAAAATTGAGCAAAGTCCGGAAAGTCTGACGGGCCTTGTCCGCAAATGCCAATGTATTTATTATTATTCTGGCATACTTTTATGGCTTCTTCAATAAGCTCCTTGACTGCATCGTTTTTTTCGTTGCCAATATATGACAATTCCCCATTATCCCTGTCTAAGCCCAAAGTCAATTGAGTTAAGTCGTTTGAACCAATTGAAAACCCATCAAAAATTTCCAAAAACTGTTCTGCTAAAATTACGTTAGCAGGAATTTCACACATTACATAAATTTTTCCTTGCACGCCATTATCTTTTATTATTTGCACCACTTTTCTGCCTTCATCAAGCGTTCTGCAAAAAGGCACCATTGGAATAACATTATCTAAACCAAACTCTCCTCTAACTTTATTCATTGCTTTGCACTCTAAAATAAATGCATCTTTAAATTTTTTATCGTAATATCTTGAAGCTCCGCGGAATCCTATCATTGGGTTTTCTTCCTGGGGTTCATAAGCTTCTCCACCAAGCAAACTTCTATATTCATTAGTTTTAAAATCAGAAAAGCGCACAATAACCGGCTTTGGATAAAATGCGGCGCCAATTGTTCCTATACCTTCAGCCAATTTATCAATATAAAATTGAACCTTGTCATCATAGCCCAAAGTTACAGCATCAATTTTTTTCTTTAGGGCTGGCTTTAGCGTCTTATAATTTATCAAAGCATTTGGGTGAACTTTTATAGAATTTATAATAATAAATTCTTCTCTTGCCAACCCAACTCCATCATTTGGAATAAAACTTAAATTAAAAGCATTCGACGGTTCACCCACATTCATTAAAATTTTTGTTTTTGTTTTGGCAACATTAGAAATATCTGTTTTCTTTATCGTAAATGGAATTATTCCCTCATAAACTTTGCCTTCTTCTCCTTGTGAACAATCAATCGTAATTTCTTGTCCTTGTTTTATAACTTTAGTACCAACCTCCGAGCCCACAATTACCGGCACACCCAATTCCCTGCCCACAATTGCCGCATGGCAAGTTCTTCCGCCCTGGTCTGTAACAATTGCTGAAGCCAATTTCATTGCCGGCACCCAATCTGGGTCTGTTGCTTTTGTTATCAGCACTTCTCCTTTTTTGAATTTACCAATATCTTTAACGCTCAGTATTTTGTTTGCACGTCCCGAACCAATTTTGCTTCCCACGCTCATTCCATTTGCCACAACCCTGCCAACTTTGGATTTATCTATTACATAATTTTCTAAAACCTTTAAATTTTTCCTGCTTTGCACTGTTTCGGGCCTTGCCTGAACAATATATAATTTTCCATCCCTGCCATCTTTGGCCCATTCCATGTCCATTGCCTTTCCATAATGGTCTTCAATAATTATTGACCATTTTGCCAAATTCAATATTTCTTCATTACTCAAAACAAATTTTTCCCTATCTTTTTTAGGAGTAGCAATATTTTTTACCGGCATTTTAGGATTTGTAGTATAAACCATTTTCACTAATTTTGTCCCAATCTTTTTTTCTATCACCGGTTTAAACCCTTTTTTCAAGGTTGTTTCGAAAACATAATATTGGTCTGGCTCAACGCGCCCCTGCACAACATTTTCTCCAAGTCCATAGCTGGCATTTATCAAAACAACATCTGCAAATCCGGATTCTGTGTCGCAAGAAAACATAACTCCAGAAGACCCTAAATCACTTCTCACCATTTTTTGTATTCCGGCAGATAAGCCAACTTTTGTGTGTGAAAAACCCATTTCCTGCCTATAAACAATAGCTCTGTCTGTAAAAAGCGAGGCAAAACACTTTTTAACCGCAACAAGCACGTTTTCTGGCCCTGTAACGTTCAAAAAGGTCTCTTGCTGGCCCGCAAAACTGGCTCCGGGCAAATCCTCGGCTGTAGCTGAAGAACGCACCGCAACGTCAGTTTCGGGCAATCCGTACTTCTCAGACAATTTTTTATAAGCTGTCACCACATCATTCTCAAACTCCTTTGGCAATTGCGAATTCAAAATAATATTTCTGGCTTCTTTGCCTTTCAAAGAAAGCTGTTTTAAATCATGGATATTTAAATCTTTTAAAATATCTTCAATTTTTTTATCTAAACCATTTACAGTCAAAAAATTAAAATAAGCTTCGGCGGTTGTTGCAAAACCAAAAGGCACATTAACTCCTTTAGACACAACTGCCTGAGTCATTTCACCCAAAGAAGCATTTTTGCCACCAACCGACGAAATGTCTTCTATTTTAATTTCATTAAACCACAAAATATTTTTAGCCATATTGTTTATTTTCTTAATGTCTGGCTTGAAGTGCTACTCAGCTTGCGCTTCGTAGCCTGAGCCATGTGCTTTTATTTAATTACTTTAATTACTTTTTCGGCAATAGCTAATTCTTCATCTGTTTCTATTGCCAGTACCTTAGTTTTTTTCAAGATATCTGAATTTTTACAAACCATTTCTCTTGTTATTTTATTCCCCGAACCAATTGAACCGGTAAAAACTAATAAATCACATCCGCCCAAAATTGCAAAATAACTGCCAATATATTTTTTAATTGAATATACAAAAATATCTAATGCTAATTTGGCCCTTCGGCGCTGCTCAGGGTCTGCAGACTTTATTTTTTTAAGAACTTCTAGCATTTCCGATTCTCCGCAAATTCCTTTAACTCCAGATTCTTTATTTAAAATTTCGTTTGTTTTATCTAATCCAAACTCTCGAACAAGCTCTAAAACAATTCCAAAATCCATGTCTCCGGCCCGCGTCATCATAACCAAGCCTTGCATTGGCGTAAAGCCCATTGAAGTATCAATTGCTTTGCCGTTTTTAATTGCAGTTATGCTAGATCCTCCGCCCAAATGGCAAGTTATAATTTTTAATTTGTTAAAAGGTTTTTTAACAATTTTGGCTGCTTTTTTAGCAACATATTCGTGAGAAATTCCGTGAAAACCATATTTCCTAAACCCAAACTCTTTTACAATTTCCGCCGGCAAAGCATAAGTATAAGCAATCTCCGGTAAATCTTTAAAAAATTCTGTATCAAAAATTGCAATTTGCGGAATGTTTGGAAAAATTTTCTGACAAGTTTTTATTCCTAAAACATTAAAAGGATTATGTAGCGGAGCTAAATTATTTAATGTTTCCAATTGTTTTATATTTTCATCTGTAATTTTTATGGGTTCTTTAAATAAATCTTTTCCGTGCACAACTCTATGGCCTATTATATCAATTTTTATACCATCTATTTTTTTGAGTTCTTCTTGTAAAGATTCCTGAAATTTTTCTTGGTTTGAAACAGCGCATTTGCCTTCTTTGACAACTTTTAATTTCTGGTCAAAAACTTTCCACTTGATTGATTGACTCCCACAATTTAGAACTAAAATCATATAATAAAACCTTCGCCAATTTTATTGATTCCGGCAGAATTTCCTTCGTCGGTGTCTAAATGCAAACATAATTTATAATCATCTCTTGTTCTTACTGCCACATTCTCAAAAATAACCGGTCGTGCGCCCTCAATTTTTACAGAAACAATTCCTCCGGATTTTATTTTATATTTTTTGGCCTCTTCTGTAGAGCAGTGCAAATGGCGCTGGGCAATAATAAGGCCTTCTTTTAAATCAATTTGCCCTATTGGACCCACTAAAACAGCTCCACTAGATTCCTGCAAATTTCCAGATAATCTTACCGGGGGCATTACCCCAGAGCCAAAAGCATCTGTTAGAGATATTTCAATTTGCGTTTGTTCCCTGGTTGGACCCACCACCCTCACCTTTTCAAACTTTTTATAACCCAATATAATGTCTACGGTTTCTTTGCAAGCAAAATCAGACGGCTGGGAAAGTTGTTTTGCAACTCCAAGTGTATAACCTATACCAAAAAGCCTTTCTAAATCTTCTTTAGACAAGTGGCAGTGGCGGGCTGAAACTTCAACCAAAACTTTAATCTTCTTTTTTCCAAACATATTTTATTATTATACCAGTTATATGTTAATTCAAGAAGTGGAAAACTAACGCTTGTATTCAGAACCCCTTGACTATTGACAACTATGTATGTTATATGTTATAATAAATATGACAGTAAAAACAGACCTTAACAATCAACAATAGGAGAATGCGAAGATGAAAACAATCATCTGGGAAGCAGTCAAGACAATCGTGCGGTTTGCGGCGCTGTTGGCCATCGCCTACCTGTCGTTTCTGGCGGTGCGGTGGATGGCCGGAGAGCTTGCGGTGAATCACGATTCCACCAGACTCACGGGAGTGCTTCTGGGAATCGTGTTCCCACTCTTCGTTGCAGTGGTGTCAAAAAGCGAATGCGGGCCGCTGATGTGTGTCGCTATAAGCGTCGTAGCCATCGTGCTCGCCGTGGTGGCAATCTGTGTTGCGCTTCAAACAACAAAGATTGCACTGATAATTACCATCGCGGTTTGTGGGCTCACAGAGCTCACGCTACCGGGAACCTGGACGTGCATCTGGAATTGGCTGGTGCCAGTGCCAGAACTCGAGATTCCCCTCGAACCACACTGACCCACTCGCCTCAGGGCCCGTTTCTCGCACAGTACAGTGCTCAACATTGTACTTGTGCGAGGACGGGTCGCTTTTTTTTGCAAAATTTTAAAAGAGTAATATAATAAAAATATGAACCTTAACAACTAAAACCGGAAAGGAGTTTGCTATGATGGCGCTAAAAATTGTCGCTGTTGCAACGGGAATGTTAGTTTTGACAATTCTCTCTGGAGTATTCCAAGCTTTCTATAAACTAGGCTTCATCAAATAGGCATCGCATTCTCCTAAAGCACCTTCGGGCGCTTTTTTTTATTAAAAAATTAAATGCTTGACTGGGTTTTACAGTATGATAGACTGTAGGTAGCAAATTTAAAAAACATTTTTGAGAGAAGAAGTGGTGACTTCCAGTGCGAGGACATGCTGGTTCGCACAAGGTTGGTAATTACTGAGAGAATCCCGGTCAGTTACACGGGAGCTTAGTAAACTCAAACCAGAGATCATCACTTGAGACATCCTGCGGCTTATCCTCCTCCATGCGACTGCTAACCTTCTTGCCCGTTTCGTACGGACGGCGAGAGGGACGAGGGTTGCATAAAAGAGAGGGCGATCGGGTTTTGCCTAGGGATGATTGCCGGGTTGAAGGCTCCATCAAGTAGTTCGTGGCGAACGAAGATAGCGGAGCGTAAACGTGTTTGCTGCCACCTATGGAACGTGAAGCTAACGAACCAAAGCTGACACATTCGCGGTCTCACCGGGGAACTAGTAACGCCCCAAGCCCACCTCTTCTCTCAATTTTCCAAAAAAAGACTGCTCTCGCGAACAGTCTTCTTTTTTTGCATTTTTTACAGTTTCTTTCCTACAAATTCAGCAAACTCTGCAAGTCGGCACGAATATCCCCATTCATTGTCATACCACCCTACAACTTTTACCAAATTATCTTTTACCATTGTTTCTTCTGAGTCAAAAATTGCTGAATAAGTGTCTCCTTTAAAATCCATTGAAACCAAAGGTTCATCTTCCACTCTTAAAATTCCTTTAAATCCTTTTGAAGCCGATGCTTTTTTAAAGGCTTGATTTACTTCCTCTTTTGTTGTTGATTTTTTTACTTCAACAATTAAATCCAAAACAGAAACAACCGGAGTTGGAACTCGCATTGCAATTCCATCTAATTTTCCATTTAATTCCGGAATCATTTTGCCAATAGCTCTGGCAGCCCCGGTTGAAGTTGGAACGCTCTTGCGCGTCTTAAATCTTTGTGAGGCAAATCTAAAATTTTCTGGTCGTTTGTGTAGCTGTGAACCGTTGTCATAAAACCTTTCACAATTCCAAATTCATCATTCAAAACTTTAGCAATTGGAGCCAAACAATTTGTTGTGCAAGAACCCATATCCATTACATCGTGTTTTTTAACGTCAAAAGTTTCGGCATTAACTCCCAAAACAAATCCCGGTAAATCTTTACATGGAGCTGAAACAATAACCTTTTTAGCTCCGGCGTTAATATGTTTTCTGGCACCTACATCATCGGTAAAAAATCCTGTGCACTCTAACACAATGTCCACTTTCAAATTTTTCCAAGGTAATTTCTCGGGATCTTTTTCGGCTATAACCGGAACTTCTTTTTTTCCTACAATAATTGATTTTTCTTTTGCGGTTATTTCTTTTCCATAATCTCCATAATTAGAGTCGTGTTTTAAAAGATGCGCCAATGTTTTGGTATCTGTTAAATCATTAATAGCCACAACCTCTAATTGAGGGTGGTTGTTTTCAATATGTTTGAAAACTTGTCGGCCTATTCTGCCAAAACCATTTATTGCAACTTTAATCATGTTGTTGGTTTAACTTGGTTAATTTTTAATAACCCGTCTATTTTTTCTTTATCAAAACCAATTATAACTTCGCCGTCTATATCAACAACAGGAACTCCCATTTGTCCTGAGTCTTTTATCATTTTTTGAAGTTGTTTTTCATCTTTTGATATGTCTATATCTTCAAACTCAACTGCATGTTTTTTGAAATAACCTTTCAGCGTTTTGCAGTATACGCAAGTAGGTGTGGAATATATTTTTACTACCATGTTATTGAGCTGCCGGGGCACAATTAGTATTAGCTGCTGCTCCGCCGTTTGAGTTGGCGTATGTTGCAGAGAAAGAAACTGATGCTTCTGCTATATTCAATTTTTGAGAACAGAAACTTGACTGAGTTTTAGATCCTGCACAAACCATTGCTCTTACGGCATCAGCTGATCTTCCGCCATAACTGCTTTCTGAAACTTGTGTACCATTCAATATTAGTGTTGGCGACCCTTGTACATTATATTTATCACTTAAATCAAAATCTTTTTGAGCATCAGCAACTCCCCTCTTTGGATCAGAAACGCATGAATTAAGTTTTGCTGTATCAACTCCTGTTGAAGCTTGGCAACCCTTGGAATCTCCCAACGGCATACCGTTTGCCATTGTTCCTGCGCTTTTCTTCATATAGCAAGAGACATAGCTCCAATATTTGTTTGGCTGTTCATCCCTAATACAAATCTGCCTTAAGTTTTCCTGAGCTTCTTCAGGTCCATGCATAGAACTTACGGTTCCATTAGAAACAGAACCTATATATCTCATTTTTACACTTGAAGCCAATGCCGGAGAATTTTTCACAGCTTCAGCAAAAGCTCTTTGCATTTGTAACCCATATGGACAACTGCTGACAATATATCCTTCCAACATTGGACTGTCTGTTTTTTGCACAGCTGTTGGGGCTGGAGTTGCGGCCTTACTTGCGCTTGAATTTTGATTTGCAGCGCCAGCTTTTTTAGCGCTCATATCAAATGCCTGAGGAAACAATAATTTTCCATCTTTTGTGGCATATGAATCAAATGAGCTTGTTCCAATTTTAATTTTGACTTTGGCCAACCCCGAAACTTCAGAAACACTCACTAACGAAGCGGGAGTTTGCGAAAGCTTGTTATCATTTATATAGCTTATAACCTTGTTTCCAATTTCTTTATCAGACATTCCAAAGATTGTTGGGAAAGTAAAATTACTGTTTGATTTAGCAAAAATCAAAATACCGGTTATTATAACAGCTATTATAGCTATGCAAACAAGGATAGTATTTCTATCCATTTTCTTTAAAAAACTTAACTTAGACATAAACTTAGACATAAAAGACATATGACTTTAACTTTTAGCTTTAAAACAATGGTTTAATATGATAATTAAAAAATTGTTTATAAAACTTAAAATATTTAATAATTACTTATTATAGTATATAGAATAATTACTGCAAGTGTGAATAATTTTTACCATCGAAATCATATTTAACTAACGCACCAAACGGCAACTCTAAATTAACAATTTCTTTTTCCGGAATATTTTCAATATATTTTACAATTGCTCTCAAACTATTGTGACTCGATACCACCAAAACATTTTTTCCGGCTTTTAAATCTTTCTCAATATATTTTTTATAGAAAGGAACCGCTCTTTTTACAACTTCATCTAAACCCTCGCCTCCTCCTGGCGGATCATTATTAAATCCCCTTCTCCAAAGTTTTGCCTGATCTTCGCCATATTTTTCAGCAATTTCTTTTTTGTCCAATCCCTGCAAAGATCCATAATATCTTTCATTTAATTTTTCCGAAACAAAAGCCGAAATATAATTGCCTTCTCCGGAAAAATTACCCCATTTTTGCATTTTCCCTCCGTCTAAATGGATAAAAAGCGGATATTTTTCCCCAATATTTTTTAATATTTTTATGACTGTTTGCATATTTCTTATCAAGGGCGAAGTATATATAACATCAAAGTTTTGCCCAACAATACCTTGGGCAACTGTTTTTGCCATATCTGAACCTTCTTTTGACAGCGGATTATCAACCCATCCGGCAAATCTGTTTTCTAAATTCCACTGTGATTTTAAATGTCTTAATAAAAAAAGTTTAGCCATTTGATATTTTAGCGAGCCAATAAATTTCTTTGAGGCGAATGGGCACCGCCCGAAGGCGGGTTGAGCCGAAAAAAAATTAATTGGCGAGCGATTGTTTAAGCTCCTCTTCTATTTGTAATAATCTTTGATATTTGACCATTCTTTCTGGTTTTGTAGGAGAACCGGCTTTCAAATAGTCCGCACCCAAGCCAACCGATAAATCAGCTATAAAATCGTCCATTGTTTCTCCGCTTCTGTGGCTCACTATTGTCTTCCAACCAAATGACTTTGCCAAATTAGATGCTTTGATTGTTTCGGAAACTGTTCCTATTTGGTTTAATTTTAAAATAACTCCATTGCAAGCTGACTTAATGTGGGCTTCTTTTATTCTTTCTATATTTGTTGTTGTTAAATCGTCTCCTACAACAGTAATTTTTTTTCCTAATTGCTTTGCAATAGATTCAAAACCCTGCCAATCTTCTTCTGAAAATGGATCTTCTATTGATATTATCGAAAAACTTTTAACAAGCTCTTCATAGAATTCTAGAAGCTCTGCCTTTGTTAATTCCCTTCCGTCTATGTTATATTTTCCTACTGAGCCTGCCGAAGTATTGTAAAACTGTGAAGCAGCGCAATCCAATGCAATATTTGCCTTCTCGCCATCAATCGCATTTTTTAATAGATACAAAGCTTGTTCTGTTTTAGAAATCTGTAGAGCAAATCCCCCTTCATCTCCAAATTCCACTAAACCAAAATCTTTTTTGCAAAGTTCTTCCAGCTTCTGAAAAATTTTGCTGCAAGAAACTAGATTTTCTGCGAATGTCTCGTTTTGCGGAATTATTATAAACTCCTGAATATCTAAATGTTTCTCTGAATGTACGTGTGCCCCACCCTCTAAAACATTGAACATAGGCAAAGGTATTGCACCTACCTTTTTCCCTGATAATTCTGCAATATATTTATATAAAGAAACCTTTTTTGAACCAGCTCCTGCTCTGCAAATGGCCATTGAAACCGGTAAAATTGCGTTAGCTCCCAATTTTGATTTATTCTCCGTTCCATCAAGACTAATCATTAACTCATCAAGCTCTTGTTGATTTACTACGTCTTTTCCCTTAAGTTTGGGTGCAATAATTTTATTTATATTTTTAATCGCCAAGGAAACTCCTTTTCCATCTGCGTCTCGTAATTCTAATGCTTCATTTTCTCCAGTTGAGGCGCCAGAAGCCACCGACGCAATAAATACACCCTTTTCCGTTTCTAATTCAACTTCAACTGTCGGGTTTTGCCGCGAATCTTTTATTTCTCTTGCTATTATACTCTTAATTTTTGACATCCTATTTTTAAAACTTGTAATTAAATAATTTTATATCATCTTTGAAAAAATCTCCAACTATTTCTTTTGATTTTTCGTTATAATAAACCCTATAATCTTTTAACCTTTCTGATTTTTTTAAATGAGGTAAAACCGCATTGCTAATTTTTAATTTTTTACACACATAATCAAAATCTTTTTCTATATTTTCGAACCTGCAAATGAAATCAACTATTATTTTCTCTCCATCTGAAAGCCATCTAACTTGGGGCATAAACATTTTTTCTTTATCGTAGTATCTTTTATCTTTTAATTTAAAGGTTAATTCTACCCATTCATTAAAAGGAATTGGGTTATCTTTCAAGCCCGTCTGATTGGTCATGACCCTATAATGATATAAAGACACAACTCTGTCCCACGGATTTCTTACAAATGAAAACTTGAACAATGAATTAAAAATATCTTCTCCAAGCTTTTCTTTATATTCAAGAGCAGTAATATGCCTGGTTTCTAAATTTAATACTTTTTCAATACTGCTCCCGCCGGTTTTGTTTACGTGGATGAACAAAAAATCATTCATTTTGCCCAATTTTTAATCTATTTCTTATTTTTCAATAAATAGTCGTATGCGGCCAAAGCAGCGGTTGCGCCCTCGCCCGTGGCGGTTACTATCTGTTTATATTTTCCTTTATTGCAGTCGCCTGCAGCAAAAAGTCCCGGAGTTTTTGTGGCAAATGTTTCTAAATCAGAAATAATTTCATCTCTCTCGGAAAAATCAACCAAACTTTTTACAAAAGCAGTTGCCGGCACATTTCCTACTTCAACAAAGATTCCTTCAACGTCTATCTTTTTTTCTTCTTTAGAAATTAAATCCTGATAAGTTAAAGACTTTACAAACTTATCTCCCTGTATTTTTAAAACCTTTGCATTTGTAATAACTTCCGTCTTGCCATTCTTCTCAATTAATTTCTGGTTTTCTTGATCGGCTTTTGGAACCTTTCCAAACTCTAAAATATAAATTTTCTTTACATAATTAGACAGAAATAAGGCCGTTTCAAATCCGGAATTTCCTCCTCCTACCACTGCAACTGTTTTATCTTTAAATATTGGGCCATCGCACAAAGCGCAGTAACTTACGCCTTTACCTATAAATTCCTTCTCGCCTTCAGCCTCCAATGGCCTTGGGTCAGCCCCTGTTGCCACTATTACCGCCAGGGATTCATATTTTTCTCCCAATTCTGTAGAAACTGTAAACTTATTATCTTTTTTATCAATTTCCAAAACTTTTTCAAAAATAATTTCAACTTTATTTGTTTTTAGTTGCTCTTCAAAAATTTTAATCAAATCTGGGCCGGAAATTTTATCAAAACCGGGATAATTTTCTATGTCTACTGTTTTTTTACCAATCTGCCCTCCCATGTCTTTCGAAATAACCAAAAGATTCAACTTTTGCCTAGCCGAATAAATAGCCGCAGCAACACCTGCAGGTCCAGAACCTATAATAATTAAATCGTATACCATATTTATAAATTATATCTTATTTTTTAAGTAAAGAAAACAACCTAATTTCAGGTTGTTTTCTTATTTTATTATTTTATGCTTTTTACGTATTGCTTCAACTCGTCTCTAAATCTTGGATCTTTCAGGGCTAAATAAAAGAAAGATTTTAACCACTTTGTTTTATCTCCGCATTCTAGCCACTCACCTTTCAATTCATAACCATAAATAATTTTTCCGTCATCAAGCATTTTATCAAAAACTTCTGCTAAAATTATTTCTCCTTTTTTAGATGGCTTAGCTTTTTTCAGATAAGTGAAAACTTCCGGAGTCAAGATATATTTACCTACAATAGTTAAATCAGAAGTTATTTCTTCCGGAGATGGTTTTTCTGTTATTTTTTTTATTTTGTAAAGCCGATTGGCAATTTTTTCTACGGTTAAACCGGCGTAAGCTGGAATTTTCTCTCTTGGCAAAGATTTCAAAGCAATAACAGGAGTTCCACATGTCTTGAAAATATTCATTAGTTGAGCTATTGCCGGTTCTTCAGAATCAACAATATCATCCCCAAAAGAGACTGCCACAGGCTCTTTTTCCAGGCGTCTGGCCGCCTGTAAAATGGCGTGACCGTCTCCAAGCGGAGTTTTCTGCACAACATGAGAAAAAGAAATACCATCAAATACTTCTTCAAAACTTTTTAATTCTGCTAATATTTTATCTTTTTTTCTTTTTATAAGTGTTTTTTCCAATTCAGGAGATTTTTGGAAATAATGAAATATTGTTTTCTGACCGGGGCTGGTGACAAAAACCACCTCTTTGATTCCTGATTTTTTTACCTCTTCAATTATATATTGAATAATTGGCTTATCAACCAAAGGAAAAAACTCTTTGGATGTAACCATAGACAACGGCAAAAATCTTGTGCCTAATCCGGCAACGGGAATAATTATTTTTTTTATATCTTTTTGTTCCTCCATATTTTTTTTATTTTATTAACCTTTAAACTTAACCTTTCTCAAAAATGCTGGGATTTCCCACTCTTTCTCCTGAGCAATTTTCTTTTTTTCCTGCATTTCCTCCTCTTTTCTAATTTCCAACCCGCTTCTTCTTATTGTTTTCTTTCCAGAACTAGCCCCTGCGTCTACGATATCCATTTTTTTCTGGCTCAAAACGGGTATAGACGGATTCGGGACCTCAAATACAGGGATAAAAGAAACCGGTTGTGCTTTTTGCCCATTTTTTATTTTAGGGGCAATTTTTTCTTTTTTCTTTTTGTTTGTTTTTTTAGGTTTAGATATTTTTTGACTGGTTTTGTCTTTTGTTGCTTTTTTCTTCTCTACCTTTTTCGTTTCCAATGTTTTTACCGATTCATCTTTCTCAACAACTATTTTTTCTTTTACCTCTCCACCGGTCATTAAAATTGTGGTTTTTATTTTATTTTTTAAACTTGAATTTTTAGAAATTCCAAATATAATTTTGGCTTTAGGATTTAAATTTGCTATGTGGCTACTGATTTTTTCCACTTCAAACATGGAAAGGCTTTCAGCTCCTGCTATATTAAACAAAATCTTTTCTGCTTTTATTCCGGTGTTTTGTAACAAAGGATTTTTAAAAATATTTCCACAAGTTTTTTCTATCCTGTCTTTACCGGATTCCTCAACAGTATTAAGAAAAGCTGAGTTTCCCCTACCCCTTAAAATTGTACGCAAATCGGCAAAATCAATATTTATTATTCCGGGATTATAAATTAAATCTATTAAACTTTCTAAAGATTCTATTAAGCTTTTATTAACAGTAGAGAAAGCATTTGTAATAGGAGTTTTTTCATCTATAATTTTAAAAATCTTTTCGTTTGGAATAACCAGAGAAACATTTAAAGATTGGCGCAGCGCCCTTAAGGCATTTTGGGCTATGCGCTGTTTATTTTTACCTTCAAATTTAAAAGGCATAGTAAATATGCCAAAAGTTATTCCTCCAAATTCTCTGGCAGCGTCTGCAAAAACTTGAGTTGCTCCTGACCCTAACCCCCCGCCTAAAGAAGCAACAAAAATTATAATATCTTGATCTTTAAAATAAGTGCTAATTTTTTCTCTGGCTGATTGTGCAGCCTGTTTTGCTAAGTCAACATTAACTCCGGTTCCTAAACCATGAGTTAGTTCTTCGCCAAACCACAAATATTTTATTCCGGATTTCTTTTTCAAGGCTCTGATGTCTGTGTCAGCAATAACAAAAGTTGCTTTTTCTAAAGACCTGCCTATTTCAGAAACAATAGATCCCCCACCACCGCCTATTCCAATAACTTTAATTTTTGCTTTAAATAAAGCTTCTGCCGGAAATTCTGTCGGAAGATGATGTTTTATTTTAACCTTCTTTTTAAAAACTTTCTTTTTTGGCTTTACAATTATTTTATTTTTTCTCTTAGCCAATACTTTCCTGCGTTTTGCGGGTTTTTTAGCTTTAATCTTGCGGTGGGTCAGAGCTTTAGATTTCTTTGCTTTTTTGACTATTTTCTTTTTCTTGGACTTAGGCATTGTGTTTATTATACTTTATATTAATCGCTTACAAAATTAAATCAAGCCCTTATGGAAATTTACAAAAAAAATGTCCTGGAGCATCACTGCGCAGGACTTTGTACTTTTAGAGAGACCTTATCGTCAACTGGCACTTTTTGAATTTCTTCAAGCGTTTCATAGACCTTAAACCAATCTTGAATCCGACGGCTTCTATCAAGCTCAAGCATTTTCATGAGTAAAACAGCAAATTTGTCACTAAGATCTGGCTTAATCGTGCGCGGATCTTTAACTGGCTCAGTTGCGTGTTTAATCATTAGGCCATACTCACTCTCGCAATTGTGAACGGTCTGACCGGTAACGGCGTGATAGAGCGTAGCTCCCAAGGCATAAATGTCCACGCGAACATCAATATCTTTCTCGCCCTTAGCTTGTTCCGGGGCAATATAATGCGGGCTACCAAGCGTTACGCCCGTATGGGTAAGTTGTCCTGACTTAGCATCGAGCCTTTTGGCAATACCCAAATCGCAAACCTTCAAAATCCCGCTGTTTCCTATAAGCAGGTTACCGGGCTTTATGTCGCGATGGATTAATTTCTCTTTTTCCCAGGCGTAATACAACGCAGAGGCAACACACATTCCAATAGCAGCAACAGTAGCTTCGCTCAAAGAGCCTTCTTTAACCAACAATTCGTGAAGATTCATGCCATCAACAAACTCCATGGCGATGTAAAGATTGGGTCCGCTCTTGCCCAATTGGAAAACCTTTACCAAGTTTGGATGATCAAGATTCAAAGCCATATTTGCTTCCTCCTGGAACCGTCGAATATGGGCTTCGCCACTCGTCATATATGCATACAAAATCTTTATTGCTACAATCTGCTTAGTCGCCAAATTCTTGGCACGATAAACAACCCCCATACTTCCCTCTCCTAAACGTGCCTGAATTTCAAACCCTTCGATCAAATTAACCGGGAGTTGAACCGTAACCGCCGGCTGTGAATCATAACCAAGTGGTCCTGCTGGCTTAGTTTCTGAATTATCCGCAGAAAGAACCGATCTTAGCTCGCCGGTTTTGTCAGCTAAATCTTGAACCCTTCCAACCGCTGGCAAAATACTGGTGCCTGTAGGTGTTTTTTTGAGTTGCATAACGGTAAAATTCCTCTCTCTATTAAATTGTCAAAGACCTGTTCCTTATTTTATTTATAGCATGTTTTTACTAATTTTAAAATAAAAAAAGAGGTCCAGCAGTGGCGTAGACACCACTGAACCATACTGTTGTGAGCTTGCGCTCTACTTGCTCCCCGGCTTGTGCAACGGCAAACCCTGTTCGCAGAGCGA
>JAPLZA010000008.1 GCA_026395275.1 Candidatus Staskawiczbacteria bacterium
TAAAGAAGATATAGATAAATTAGATATCAAAAAAGACGCTGAAGTCTTTGCTAAAATTGTATTAAATAATTTCTCAAAAGAGAGTTTGGTATTTGGTTTAGACGCACCATGGGGGGAGTGGCAAAACTACATTTATAAATTTTTGCAAAAAATACTGGGATTCACCGGAGTATAAAAATAAAGTTTTCGTTTTTAAGTTTGAGCCGTTAAATTTTATCGGAGACGATAATATATTTGATAAATTCATACAGGAGCTATCAAAAGCTATTAATAATGCTTACTTAATCCCGAATTTTAAGCGCGCCTTAAACAGGTATGCGCAAATACTGAAAAATATTAGCTTTAATGGAGCGTGGTTCAACTTTTCTTTTAAGGACGACAGCAAGACGTCGGAAAATGCTTTAGATGAATTAAAAGATACTATAAATAATTTTGCCGGTAAAATCGTAATAGTAATCGATGATTTGGATAGGTTGCCAATCAACGATATTAAAACCATTGTAGATGTTGTCAAAAAGAGTTTTGTTCTACCTAATGTTAGCTATATTCTGTGTTATGAAACAAAAAACATAGATGTTTTTGATACGCAGCTTAAAAATTCTCACACCGAAGCGACAGTTTGGAAACGTGAGAATAAAAAATCAGAATTGGCATATACGGCCAAATTAGTTTCTAACGAAAACATTGATTATAGGAAAATTGTCGAGTATCTTGAAAAGGTTATTAATATAAAGCAGACACTAATTACAAAAAGGGAAAGGATTAAAGATTATTTTTTAGAAATTTTGAAAAAAACATCTGCTTCTAATGAATCGGTTGATTCGGGGTATGAGGGGCAATTTCTATCTGAAGAATCTGTCCGTGAGGCCGAAATAGCAATTGAACGAATTTTCAATCCGAGTGAATTTGAAAAATATTCTTGTTTTATTGGCGACATTAGAAAAATTAAGAGGTTCATAAATATTCTGAAGATGAAAATAAGCTCCCTTGATTTGGTTAAGACCGATATAAACTTTTACGATTTGTTTAATTTAATGTTAATTTACATAAATTTCCCAAACATTTTTAGAAAGATTTATGTTACCGAGACGGACGGAGCGCGTGGCTTTTTTTCTTTGTCTTATAATTATGGCAGGATATCAAACGAGAGCGATAAGAGAAGATACATAAATTCCACTTATTATAAAAAGTATGTTGAAAGTCTACAGCCCGATGAAAAGTTTTTACTAAATCAGATATTTTGTGAAGATAACTTCAAAGACGTAGGGGACGAGGGGTCTAAAATAATTGCAAATTCAGCTGCTTTTAACGGAGGGGAGACTGGCGCCGGTAATAATTTAGAGAACTATCTTGATTTAATTATAGAAAATAAGTCCCCAATCGTAGCTAAAGAATTTAATTTCCATTATAGAAATATAAATAAGATAATCGCAAGTGAGGTCACTATAGAAGCAGTATTTCATATGGAGCAATATGATTTGAGTAAATATGGAGAGCAAATAATGTCGATATTTTTTAGGACATTGTTCGCTAATATGAAGTTGTTAGATTACGTATCCGCACAAAAGGTAATAGATTACATATTGGATAATGTAAAGAGTTTTTCGGTGGTAGAAATTACAGATTCAAATATTGGATTAAGGCACATGTTTAGTTCCGGTCTTGTGGCGCTGTTAAATGACAAGGGTTTCAATAAAACAGGGAATGCTTTTGATAATTCTGAAGAGAATATTAAATTGATTGCTGATAGGGTCTTCGGCGAAGGCGAGTTTAAGGATAAAGGCATAATAGAGAAATTATCAAAAGACAGAGGGGTTCTGGGAATTTACGACCTACTTATGTTCCGCCTATATTGTTGCCAAGACAGGAGTGGGGGCTACTTCAATTTATATAGTGCTATTAGTCAGCATGCCAACCCGGATGCAAAAATGGGAGGTTTAGTCGTGGACTTGCTCAAAGATGAAATGAGGGAGATATCTCAAATGTGTTTCAAAATATTTGAAAAAATATATATAACCCCAAAAGTTGATATATTCAAAGATATAGACGATTTAACGGATAAAAATATGTTTGGCAATACGTTAGAATATCTTGAGGGAGAAGCAAAAGATAAAAATATCAGTTTATTTAATGAGAAAGAGATGAGCAAGTCGCAGATTAAAAGTTTCATTTTATACCAGATCGGTAACAATATAATAAGTTCTGGTATAGGATGCGGATACTACAATGAGAGCGGCGGAGAGAGTGCCGAAAACAAAAACTTTTTGAAGTTTGCTGTGATATTTCCGACAAGAATAAAAAAATACATAACGCAGAAAACTTTATTGACTATTTGCTCATTAGCATGGGAAGGGGTATGCGCATGAGAGAGGGGCTTGTTTATCAGCCAAGTAAGGAAGAATATTTAGTAGTGTTAGACGAAGATATGCTGAAGAAATATTGGAGTGAAAATGGCGAGACAATAAAGTCTATCTTACGTGAAGATGACAATAAAATTATACGCACAAAGAGTTACGTGGCCAGCTATTCTGAACACATAGAAACATTGTTCTCATTTTTAGATAAAGAATTCAAATAGGGAATGCTTCTTATTCTTATCTTAATACAAACTCTGGCGTTTTGGTTAATTTTGGGATATAAATAAGTAATTAAGTGAGTTGGGAAATGTAGTTCGTGTATTCTAAATAGTCGCTAAACTATGGATAATTGCGGTTCTTACATTACCCAAAGCCCACTGCAAATTCTGGAAGCCACCTTTTAATTGAGATGGCTTTTATTTGACCCGAAAATAATTATTTGATACAATATCAATATACATTGATATTGTTTTATTTTATGAACAAAAAAAAAAAAAAAAATAAAAAGGCGTGCGACTTCTTGAAAGAGGCCGCTGATTTTTTAAGGGTTATATCCGA
>JAPLZA010000098.1 GCA_026395275.1 Candidatus Staskawiczbacteria bacterium
AAGTGTGATGCAACCGGAAAAGATATTATTACTATGTTTGCGCCAGAACAGTCTCTTGTTGTTTATGAAAGAGACTACTGGTGGTCTGACAAATGGGACCAGAATGCTACAGGTAAGGATTACGATTTTTCGAAACCGTTTTTTGAGCAGTTTAAAGAATTATTTCAAAAAGCCCCGCTTCCTAATCTTGCTAATTCAAATACAATAAATTCTGAATATGGGAACCACAATGCTGATATGAAAAATTGTTATCTTACTTATGCATGTTTTAGGAACGAAGACCTGGCATATTGTTACGGAATGTTAGATTGTAAAAATTGCATTGATGTATATAAGGGTCTTAATTTTATGCAATGCTATGAAGATGTTTTAGGCAGTAACTTTAATCGAGTTTTTTTCTCGTATGATAGTGATGACTGCGTTAATTCCGCATTTTTGCACGCTTGCAAAAATATGATAGATTGTTTGGGCTGCATAAACCTAAGAAATAAATCAAATTGTATTTTTAACGAACAATATACCAAAGAGGAGTATGCAAAAGAGAGAGCAAAATATGACTTTGGAAGCTATAAGACGCTTTGCGAATTTAAGAAAAAATTTGCTGAGTTTATAAAAAAATATCCAAGGCGTTACGGATTTATCCAGAAATCTGTAAATTGTGTTGGAGATAATATTCTCAATTGCAAAAATGTATATATGGGGTTTGATGTATATGGCGACCTTGAAGATAGCAAATATTTTATCCATGGTGGGGAACAAACGAGAGATATTTATGATAGCTATGGCGCCGGCGGGAATATAAGTAATTCTTACGAAATTGTTGACACTGGGCTTGAGGCCACTAACAACCTTTTCGCTATTTTTACTCATGCTTGTCAGAATACAAACTACACTTATGCTTGTAAAAATTCCGCTAATCTATTCGGATGCGTTGGGCTTCGTAGTAAAAAATATTGCATTTTGAATAAACAGTACACAGAAGAAGAGTATAAAAAATTAGTCCCGAAGATTATCGCGCACATGAACTCAATGTCATATACAGATAAGAAGGGCAGGGTATATAAATATGGAGAATTTTTTCCAGCAGAGATTTCTCCTTTTGCTTATAACGAAACAATTGCCCAGGAATATTATCCAAAAAACAAATCAGAGGTGTCAGACCTAGGATACAGGTGGAGAGAATCGGAGACAAAACAATATAACATTACGCTTCGACCAGCAGATTTACCTGACCATATAAAAGATGTAAAAGACGACATTTTAAATCAAGTTATAGGGTTTGAGCACACGGGCAGTTGTAATGAACAGTGCATGGGGGCTTTGTGTTTTACCGGGCAATGAATCTTGCTTTACCAAGATTATGTTCTAACTGTAGGCATTATCAAAGGTTAGCCCAGCGCACTCCGTTTAAGTTGTGGGACCGCACGTGTGCAAAATGCGAAAAGGAAATTAAGACGTCATATTCTCCGAACCGTCCGGAAATAATTTATTGTGAAAGTTGCTACAATAACGAAGTAGCGTGATATAAGAAAGGTCATCTTAACATATGTTAAGATGAAATATAAAGATTATGGATAAAGAAACAAGAAATTGTCAGAATTGTCACAAGGACTTTACGATAGAGCCAGATGATTTTAAGTTCTATGAGAAGATGAAAGTACCCGCGCCGACCTGGTGTTCGGAGTGTCGTAGGCAGAGAAGGCTTTTATTCAGAAACGAAAGGACGCTCTATCGTCGAAAATGCAGTTTATGCGCGGAAGATATAATTTCGATGTATCCGCAGGATACGGTATTTCCTGTTTATTGCCACGAATGTTGGTTTTCAGATAAATGGGATGGTGCTGATTTTAGTCGTCAGTATGATTTTTCTCGCTCATTTTTCTCACAGATAGAGGAATTATGGAATACTGTTCCCAAATTAAATTTATTTCAAAGAAATTCGATTAACTGTCAATTTACAAACATGGTAGGGGAAAGCAAAAATGTTTATCTATCGTGTTCGGTGGTTGAAGGGTCGGAAAATATATTTTACTCAAAATTTGTTGATAAATCATTTACCATTTTCGATTCCTATGGCGTCACAAATTCAGATCATTGTTATGAAAATGTGAGCGTCGATAGAAACTATTCATCTAGTTTCGCTATTCTTTCAAGAGACTGCATTGATTGCTATTTTATTTTTGATTGCATTAATTGTAAAAATTGTGTTTTGTCTTCAAATTTGAGAAACAAGCAATATTTTATACGCAACAAAGCTTACACTAAAGATGATTATTTCCGAGAGATTAAAAAGATGGATTTTGGTAGCAGAAAATTAAACAATCAGTGCTTTAAAGAGTTGCTCGGCATTAAGGAAAAATCTCTACATAAATATGCGGATATTGTTAAGGCATCAGGTTCTACGGGCAATCATATAGCAAACGCTAAAAACGCAAAAAATTGTTTTGAAACGCACGACGTAGAAAATGTTAAAAATTGTTATAGGGTACTATGGGCAAAAGATTTTCTCGATGTCGATTATTCGGGGTTGAGCTCAGAAATGTTTTATGAATACGTTACTGGTGGTAAAAATGGTTTTAACGTGAAATTATCCATTGCTGCCTTCGATGCCGTTCGTGAATCAGAATATACGGATTATTGTTCCTTATGCGCGCATTGTTTTGGTTGCGCTGGACTGAGAAATAAAGAGTTTTGCATTCTGAATAAGCAATACACAAAAGAAGATTATGAAAAAATGGTTGATAAAATTAAAAAACAAATGGACGACCTGCCGTATATAGATAAAAAAGGTAGGATATACAAATATGGAGAGTTTTTCCCCGCAGAGATTTCTTATTTTACTTATAACGAAACTTTAGCCCAAGAGATTACTCCGTTGTCTAGGGAAGCCGCACTTGAGGCGGGTTTTAAATGGAGAGATCCCGAAGCTAAAAAATATGTCGCAACAAAAAAATCTTCTGAATTATCAGACAATATATCAAAAATTTCAGATTCTATATCGAAAGAAGTTATAAGTTGTTTGCACGAGGGCGAGTGCAGTCATTTCTGCAGCGGAGTATATAAGATTGTGTCCGAAGAATTACAGTTTTATAAAAAAATGAACCTACCAGTCCCCGTATTGTGTCCTAATTGCAGATTTTACGAACGATTAAAATTAGTAGATCCACTTAAGCTGTGGCATCGTAAGTGTATGAAGCCCGACTGTAAGAATGAGTTTGAGACTATCTATGCGCCCGATAGGCCAGAGACTGTATATTGTGAGGGGTGTTATCAAAAAGAAGTATACTAAATATATGAACCAGGAAACTAAACAATGTCAGAATTGTCACAAGGACTTTACAATAGAGCCCGAGGATTTTAATTTCTATGAAAAGATAAAAGTGCCACCTCCGACCTTTTGCCCGGAATGCAGAATAATACGAAGGACAATATTTTTAAATTTTGTTAATTTATACAAAAAAACAGAAGCCAAAAAAAGGGAAAAGGTTTTTTCTGGCTATCCCGAAGAGGCTGATATTAAAATTTATGACCACGATTATTGGTGGTCAGACAACTGGAACCCTATGGATTACGGGGAAGACGTGGACTTTAGTGAGCCATTTCTAGAACAGTTGAAAAAATTAAATTTTTCTGTGCCTTGGCCAAGCCGTTCTGTGCGTGGACTAGTAAACAGCGATTATTGCAATTGCGCCTCATATTTGAAAAATTGTTATTTATGTTTTAATTGTAACGACGTGGAGAACTGCCAATATTGCTTCGGTTCCAATTATGCCAAAGATTCAATAGATTGCTGTTTGTCATTAAAACCACAACTTTGCTATGAGCTTTTTGAATGCAACAGTCTTTTTCAATGTTTTTATTGCGCAGAGACAAAAGATTGCAGAAATCTGCGGTTTTGTGACGAATGTATAAATTGCAGTGACTGTTTTGGTTGTTTCAATCTGCGTAATAAGCAATACTATATTTGGAACCAACCGCACACTAAAGAAGATTATTTTAAAAAATTAAAAGAAATAAATGTGGGTTCTTACGCAGAGGTTAATAAAATTAAAGAAAAATTTAACAAATTAAAGTTTGAACTTCCAAGAAAGTATATCCACGGCAATCATAATAAAAACGTTACGGGAGAATATGTCTATCGTTCTAAAGATACTTTTAATTGTTTTGAGGTTGGGGGATGCGAGAATGTTCGTTATTCTCAACAGATAGAAGACACTGCTAAAGACTCATACGACTATACGAACTGGAGCCAGAATTCAGAATTAGTCTATGAGGCCATTAGCTGCGGAGATAACTGCCAAAATATAAAATTTTGTTTTGATTGCTGGCCAGCTATGCAGGATTCAGAATATTGTTTGTGTTGCCATTCATGTTCTAATTGTTTTGGTTGCATGGGGCTTCGCAGTAAGCAATACTGCGTTTTAAACAAACAGTATACAAAAGAAGAATACGAAAGACTAGTTCCAATGATAAAAAAACACATGGCGGACATGCCATATGTTGATTCTCGTGATCTTAAATACTCTTACGGAGAATTTTTTCCAATAGATTTTTCTCCTATGGCCTATAACGAAACAATGGCCATGGAATATTTCCCGAAAACAAAAGAGCAGGTTTTAACAGAGGGATACTTTTGGCGTGACAAAATTCAAGGAGAACATAAAATAACCTTGGATGCGAAAGAACTGCCTGATGATATAAAAGACGTTTCAGAAGATATTTTAAAAGAAGTTATTCGGTGTGAGTCTTGCAAAGGCGCTTTCAAGCTGATAGAAGCAGAGGTAAATTTTTACAGAAAGTTTTTAATACCGCTTCCGCGCATGTGTTTTTGGTGTCGACATATGGATCGCAGAAAAAAAGCAAATCCATTAAAACTTTGGCACCGTCAGTGCATGTGTGATAAGCAAGGGCATTCACACAAGGGGAGGTGTGAGATAGAATTTGAGACATCTTACGCGCCAGACCGTCCGGAGATTGTGTATTGCGAAGAATGTTATCAAAAAGAAGTATACTAAACATATGCAACCAGAAAATAAAATTTGTCAAAATTGTAAAAAGAACTTTACCGTCGAGCCCGAGGATTTTAATTTCTACGAAAAAATGAAAGTTCCGGCACCTACGTTTTGTACTAAGTGCCGTTTTCAGCGTAGATTGGCATTTTTTAATTTAACAACGCTTTATAAACGTCCATGTGATCTCTGTAAAAAAGAAGTTATTTCAACCTTTGCTCCCGAGGTGCCATATAAAGTTTATTGCCCCAAGTGCTGGTGGTCTGACGGTTGGGATCCTTATTCATATGGTCGAGATTATGATTTTTCAAAGCCTTTTTTTGAACAGTGGGAAGGATTACATCGCCAGGTTCCAATGGCCGCTCTTTCAACAGATCATTTGACTCTTGTTAATTCAGAGTACACAAACCATGCCGGCCATTTAAAAAATTGTTATTTAATTTTTCAGGCAGATTTTGACGAGGATTGTGCGTACGGAGTTTATTTAAAAAGAAATACTTCATTGCTTGATTGTTCCAATGCAATAGCTTCTGAGTGGTGTTACGATTGCATGCATATATTTAAGAACAGTCGATGCGTTGGGACTATGGGAAATGTCACAGAAACTCTTGATGGTATATTTTTGCGTGATTCAGATAATTGTCAGAACTGTTTTGCATCAGCTAATTTAAGAAACAAAAAATATTATATATTCAATGAACCTTATACAAAAGAAGATTATTTTGAAGCAATAAAAAAATGGGATTTGGGTTCGTATAAAGACTATCAGGAAGCAAAAAGATTGGCGCACGAGCATTGGAAAAAATTACCGCCAAGGCCAGTTTATGATGATTTCTCGGTAAACTGTAGTGGAAGTTATGTTTTTGAATCGAAAAACTGTAAAGAGTCTTATGATGTTTCTGACGCCGAAGACGGTAAGCACCTCTTTATGCTTTCGCTATCGCCCATGAAAGACTGTTATGATGTATCTGCATGGGGTAATAACATTAATTTGGTTTATGATTCAGTTGCGGTGGGCGAGAATATATCAAACCTAAAATTTTGTGATGAAGCGGGTTTAACCCTACTTAATGCAGAATATTCAAAAATGACCTTTGGAGGGTCACATATATTTGGATGCGTTGGATTAAGAAAGGGCGAATATTGTATTTTAAATAAAAAATATTCTGAAAAAGAATTTAAAGAACTTCGCGAGAAAATTGTTGCGCACATGGGTGAAATGCCTTATACAGATAAGAAAGGGAGGATATATAAATACGGAGAATTTTTTCCTATAGAATTTAGTCCCTTTCCGTATAACGACACTCTTGCTCAAAGGTTTTTTCCAATTTCTTCTGCCAAAGCCGAAGAGGAAAATTATCGTTGGAAAGAAGAAGAGAAGAAGGATCACAACATTACAAAACAATTTAAAGATCTTCCAGATCACATTAAAGATGCTTCTCAGTCAATTTTGTCTGAAGTCATTGGATGCAAAACCTGCGGGAGAGGTTATAGAATAACTTCTTATGAATTAGAATTTTTGAAAAAAATAAATCTACCCTTGCCTCGTCAATGTCCTTTTTGTCGCATCAGAGAAAGATTGGACAAATGGGTAACAGAGTTAAGAATGATTAATAGAACTTGCTCTAAGTGTGGTACAGAATTTCAAACCCAATATCCTAAAGAAGAAGTTGAATATATTCTTTGCAAAAAATGTTACCAACAAGAAATATTATGACCAAATTAGAAACTAAACAATGCCAAAATTGTAAAAATCAATTTACCGTTGAGCCGGACGATTTTGCGTTCTACGAGAAAATGAAGGTTCCGGCGCCAACGTGGTGCCCGGAATGTCGTATGATTCGACGAATGTTGTGGAGGAATTTATCGGTGTGGTATCGGCGAAAGTGCGATGCGACCGGTAAAAGTATTCTTTCTATGTTCGCGCCAGATTCGCCGTACAAAGTTTATGAGCAAGAATATTGGCGAAGCGACGCGTGGGATCCGCTCGAATATGGACGCGATTATGATTTTTTAAAACCATTTTTTGAGCAGTTTAAAGAATTATTTATTGCTGTTCCTCATCCAAACCTTATCCAAAAAAATAATTTCAACAGCGAATACGCAAATTTTGGTCTTAACTTGAAGAATTGCTATTTTGTAGGCGGATCAGATGCCGCAGAAGATTGTGCATACATATTCGCGCACAACATTAGGAGCCGGGAATGTTTTGACCTTCATTCTGCAACGGACACCGAACGCATATATGATTCAGTTGGTATTGAAAAGTCTCAAGGGCTTAGGTTCTGCCAAGATTGCATTGCATGTAGTGACTCTTATCTTCTATACGATTGTCGAAACTGTACTAGTTGTTTTGGCTGCGTGGGTTTACGAAACAAGCAGTTCTATATTTTTAATCAGCCATATTCGCGAGAAAATTATCAACAAGAACTTGAGAAATTAAAACCATGGACTTACTCGGGGCTTATTCGTGCCCATGAGCAATTTAATAAATTAAAGCTTATTTTACCGAGAAAATTTGCATCTATTGTAAAATCGGAAAACGTAACAGGTGACGAAATTGTTAATGCGCGCAACTGTATCTATTGTTTTGATACTAAGAACGATGTTCAGAATTGTAAATATTCTTACATCTTGTTGCGCGCAAACGATGGCCAAGACGCTTTAGTTGCTTGGGATTCAGCGGAATTGTTTTATGAGGTGATGAGTGTCTCGGCGCAGCGAGTCATCGGATCGGGTCTTATCTGGGGCGGGTTTGACGTGGTTTATTCATTTAACTGTTTTGATTGTAACAATATTTTTGGTTGCGTTGGACTGCACAATAAATCATATTGTATTTTAAACAAGCAACTTAGTGAGCCAGAGTACAAAGCCATTTTACCGCGTATTATTGAGCAGATGAACACAACGCTGTACCGCGACGCCCCATTTGCTTATAATGAAACCGTTGCGCAGGATTATTTTCCGAAAACAAAAGAAGAAGTTTTGTCTATGGGAGTGCGCTGGAGAGATCCGGAGAGCAAGAAATATGAAATCACAATGAAGAACGATGAGATTCCAGATGACATTAATTCGGCGTCAGATTCTATCCTTAATGAAGTTATTGAATGTGGGCATAAAGGCAATTGCAACGACCATTGCGCTACGGCTTTTCGTATTGTTCCTCAAGAACTGCAGTTTTTAAGGAAAATGAAAGCGCCCCTGCCTCGGTTGTGCCCGCTTTGTCGCCAAGGAGAACGAATACGGTTAAAAAACCCGTTACATCTTTGGGATCGCAAGTGCCAATGCTCGGGAGTGTCATCAGATAATGGAACTTATAAAAACACTTCTAAGCATTCTCATGGTAATGATCATTGTCTAAACGAATTTAAAACCCCATATTCTCCAGACAGGAAAGAAATTATTTATTGTGAACATTGCTATCAACAAGAAACAGCATGATTTATAAAACACCAAAATTTGATCAAGCATTAGACGCAATTTTTAAAAATCTTGTTCCGCACGAACGTGTTTGTTTAGAATGTAATAAAAAATTTAAGATGGAAGCAGAAGATATTAATTTCTACAAAATGTTCCGCGTTCCACCGCCAACAAGATGCCCAAAATGTCGTCAGACTCGTAGATTTGGCTTAATAATGCGTATGCCAAAATTTTTTAAGCGACCATGTGCTGCCCCCGGCCATAACGAGAACATTGTAACTGTTTTTCCGGCAGATTCGCCCCATAAAGTCTATGATACTAATTATTGGAATTCTGACTCTTGGGAAGCAACATCGTATAGCCGAGACTATGATTCTAACCGAAAATTTTTTGAGCAATTTAAAGATTTATTTTTTGATGTTCCGCATTTGCCTCTTGACCGTGATGTTACAGCGGTAAATTCGGAATATACTCTAGGCGGTCGTCACGGAAAGAATAATTATTATTGTGGCGGACCATATAAAAGTGAAGATTGTTCTTTTGGTACAGAAGTGAGATTTTCTAAAAATTGCGTTGATTGTTCTGATACCTGGTATTCAGAATTTTGTTATGAATGTGCGGGATCTGATCACTGCAACCGTTGTGTTTTTGTTGTTGAATCCTCTCAATGTATTGATTCAGCTTTTTTGTATGATTGTAAAAATTGTATTAATTGTTTTTTATCGTCAAACCTTAGAAATAAGTCATTTGTTTTTGAAAACAAGCAATTAAGCAAAGAGGAGTACCAAAAAGAAATTTCAAGATTGAATTTGGGCGACAGAAATATTTTTAAAGATCTCACGCATCGCTTTGGGAGTATTTTAAATGGCGCCTTGCATCGTTCTGTTATGCTTACCAATGCTACAAATTGCGTTGGCGATATGCTCACAAATTGTAACAATTGCTTTTGGAGTTTTGACGGCACCGAAGGAGATAATTTTCGTTTTGTTGAAACTTTTGACGTAGTTAAAGATTCAATGGATTCCTCTTATACTCCGGAATCTAGCAGGCTCTACGAATCAATATTGGGCGTAAGCAGTAACAATATTCTTTTTAGTGTTTATATTAGAGATAGTCTTAATATGGAATATTCCTCAGAGTGCTTGAATTGTCATGACTGTTTTGGATGCGTGGGATTAAAAAACAAAAAATTTCATATTTTAAATAAATCTTATTCTGAAAATGATTATTGGAAGTCAGTTGATGAAATTAAATCTAAAATGTTCAATGACAGCGAGTATGGAGAATTATTTCCACTTTCATTTGGGCTATTTCCATATCAAGTAAGCAGGGGACAAAAATTTTATCCGCTGACCGAAAAAGAGGCAACGCAGAAGGGGATTCCTTGGTACCCAGAAAAAGATCCGCAAGTACCGGACGGAATGACTTTGCGCGACGTTAAAGATATTCCAAGCAACATAAAAGAAGTTGATGAATCTATTTTGAACGCAGCTGTGCGGTGTGAGGTAACCGGTAAACCATTTCGTATTACCGCAGAAGAGTTTAAATTTTATAAATATATGAATTTACCAATTCCCACAAGGCATCCATGGCAACGCATAATGGAAAGGGGTGTTTTTGGTCACCCGAATGATCTGTTTCCGTTTGTCTGCCAGAAGTGTGGTGAAAAATCATTTTCAATTTATGACGAAGAAAAGCAAAAACAGCTCAAAATTTTTTGCGAAAAGTGTTACTTAAAAGAAATTGTTTAAACTATGAATTCTGAAACCAAACAATGCCAAAATAAACTATGAATTCTGAAACCAAACAATGCCAAAATTGTAAAAATCAGTTTACCGTTGAGTCGGACGATTTTGCATTCTATGAAAAGATAAAGGTGCCTGTGCCAACATTTTGTCCGGATTGCAGGATGCAGCGCCGTTTTGCATGGAGAAACGAAAGAGCTCTCCATCGCAACGTTTGCGCAAAAACAGGCAAAAAAATAATTTCAGGATTTGCGCCAGATTCTGGCCTTAAAGTATATGACCGAGAAGTTTGGTGGTCTGACGCATGGGACCCCATGGCCTATGGAGTAGATTATGACTTTTCAAAACCATTTTTTAAACAATGGAAAGAACTTTTTGCAAAAACTCCTCATCCTGCAGTATTTAACACCCAAACAACAAACTGTGATTACACACAATATACGGGCAACATGAAAGACGCATATTTGGTGTCTGCTTCATGGGGCGGAGAAAATCTTGCCTATTCTGCCCGCGTTCAATTTTGCAGAGATATTTTTGATGCATTTGCGGTTTATGATTCGGAATTATGTTATGAAGATGTGGGTGTATTTAAATCTTCCAGAACTCATTTCTCGCAGAATTGTGAAAGTTGTATGGATGGAATTTTTCTCTATGATTGTCGAGGATGCACAAATTGTGTTGGTTGCACCGGGCTTCGCAACATGTCTTATTGTATTTTTAATCAGCCTTATTCTAAAGAAGATTATCTAAGAAAAATTAAGGAATTGAAAATTAATACTTATACAGGCATTAGAGAGGTTAGGGAAAAATTTGAAGCGCTCAAGCAAAGTCAGGTTAGGAAATATGCTATGTTGGTTAAATGCGAAAGATCTACGGGGGACAATATGCAAAATGTTGCAGATTCTAAAAATTGCTTTGATATTGCAGGAGAAATACGAAACTGTAAATTTATACAAAATGGGACAAAACTTCTTACCGATTCATACGACGGATATGGAGTGGGAGCTGGCGTTGATTTACTATATGAGGCGTTTGACTCTGGCGTTGAAGGCTCGCGCCAGTTATTTTGTATGACTGTTTATGGAAGCCACGATGCAACTTGTTCTTTTAATTGCCATGGTTGCGGTAATATTTTTGGTTGCATCGGACTGCGCAACAAAGAATATTGTATTTTCAATAAGCAATATACTAAAGAAGAATACGAAAAGTTAGTTCCAAAAATAATTAAACACATGAACGAGATGCCATATGTTGATGAAAAGGACAGAATTTATAAATATGGAGAATTTTTCCCAATTGGACTGTCCCCGTTTGGTTATAACGAAACTGCAGCACAAGACTTTTTGCCGGTGACTAAAGAAGTGGCGCAAATGATGGGTTTTAATTGGAGAGACTCTAAGGCTCCAGAGCATCAGCCAACCCTTCTTGCGCAAAATCTACCAGATGACATAGAAAACAGTAGTGCTGAAATTATCAAAGAAAATATTGGATGCTTATCTTGCGCGAAGGCATATCGCATCATTCCAAAAGAATATCAATTTTTAAAACAATTCCACTTACCACTGCCCAGATTTTGCCCAGAATGCCGTCATCAGGCACGCCTTAAGTTGCGCAATCCTTTGAAACTTTGGAAGCGCTCGTGTAAGTGTAATAAAAAACATACACATCACACCGGAAAATGTCATAATGAATTTGAGACATCTTACGCACCAGATAGATCAGAAATAGTTTATTGTGAAAGTTGCTACAACGCAGAGGTAGCGTAAAAACATAAACCCCGTTAGAAATAGCTCGCACAGCGTGATTTCTAACGGGGTAAAGGTCGAGGTTATTTAAATGGTGAGAGAATGAGTTCAGCGTCCCCGCTAAGCGGGGCCGAAGCAACCTTGTTCGCTCGCTCACAAGGCCGTGATCTTTATTTACGTGCCGTGTCAAAATCTTGATACAGCCAAAAACATTGCCAAGCTCTTGGTAGAGAAAAGAATGGCGGGCAAAGTAGACATTATGCCCACTAATTCAGTTTCTTGGACTGCTGAAGGGGTAGCAGAAACTCAGGGGGCGACTATGATTATTATGACCATAGATAAGCACGTTCAAGACATAGAGGATATTGTTAGAGAGCATTATAAGGGCGGGATTCCTTGTATGGCCACCATTACACTGTATCGCTTGAATCGCGATTTTAAGGATTGGTTGATTGCTTCTACTGGTTTGTGAGTAAATTTTCTTGATAAAAGGGCGCTAAAAAGCTATTATAAAACAACTATAATAAAATTTTAAATTAGAAAATTTATGGTAGATAAAAACAGAATACGTAGGTTTAAATTAGCGCCCCCGCCTCCGGAGTTGCCCATTTATGGTACAGTTGAACCCGAAGACTGTTCTTTTATTGGTAAAACCAATTATGAGGCTGCTTTGCAAGAGCAAAAGTTTATTTTTGGTGTAAAGCGCGTAGATAGACGCAGACACTTATATGTTGTTGGTAAATCTGGAGTAGGAAAGTCAAAACTTTTGGAGCTTTTTGTCCGCCAAGACATTGGATATGGCCACGGACTTTGTTTTATTGACCCTCACGGAGATGTTATTGATGCAATTTTAGATTTTATCCCCGAAAACAGAATAGACGATGTGGTGCTTATTGACCCTTCTGATTCTAAATATCCTATTTCTTTTAACCCTTTAGCCAATATTGACCCAAGTTTTAAGCATCAGTTAACTCAGGGATTAATTGAAGTATTGGAAAGGCAATTTGGCGCCAATTGGACGCCCAGGCTTGAGCACGTATTCAGGTTTACTTGTTTGGCTCTTTTGG
>JAPLZA010000079.1:0-4245 GCA_026395275.1 Candidatus Staskawiczbacteria bacterium
ACAAAGACGAACCAAGTCTTGAAACAAAAGGGTCTTGAAACCCAACATACCTTGATAATTTTCTCTCTAAACCTATTGGCACATAAAGTTTATCTTCTTTTGCATATTCTAAAACATAATAATCATTAGTTTGTCCCGCTTCGAGCGGGATCCCGCCCTGGCGGGAAAATTTTTCTATATTTATAAATTTTCCAATACCATGGTCTAAATGAACCAAATAATCTCCCGGTTTTAATCCCTTCAGTTCGGAAAATATTTTTTGGGACTTCAATTTCTTTTTTAAAATATCTTTGGCTTTTTTTTCGTCAGTAATTTTTATATCTAAAATTTTTATGGAATCAACTTCGTTGCCCAAAAAATCTAAACGCACGGCATTTAACAGGTTAATTGGGAAAACATCTACTATTCCTCCGCGCTGAGAGAATTCGCCGGGTTCTGAAACCTTAAAGACTCTTTCATATCCCATTTCATCAAGTTTTCTTAAAAACATTGAAAACTGGAAGCTATGGTCTTTTTCTAAAAATATAATATTATCTTCAAAAAAGTTTTGTGAATGCCTTGCATTAAGCACTTCTTGCAAATGTTCTTGAAACCAAAAAGCCTCCTTATCAAGAAAATATGGAGTAATCCCTACGATTAAAATATTATTCAAAGATTGCTCCATATTTTTACAGAAGGGGTCGGGAGGATTGGGTATCCTCCCGTATAGGAAATTATTCAAAACAGTGGGTTTTGAAGGAGTGAGCCGAAACCGTAGAGCTAGCCGAACGGAGTGAGGCGGAAAGGCGAACGACGAAGTAGGGGGGTGATGTTAAGCTCTATTCAGATTGCGTAATTATAGTCGGGGATAAGGTGTTAGTCAAACTATTGACAAAATGGTGTTTTGGGTGTATAATTAAATATTAAGGTAAAAAAGCACTTTTACATCTTTAAAATACTTGTTTTTGCCATACCAGAAAGATGTTTATAAATAGACAATTTTCTGGCGTGGCAAAATGCCACAGTTTCGGCGAACTTTTTTGCCTGTCGGCAAAAGATTGTACCCGATTCGTAGAAGGAAGAGGTGCGTTATGAAATCAGAAAAAATGACGTTGGCACAGCTGGTGGACATTCTGTCTCTGCTGTGGAAGATGCTGTTGGGCAACGAAGTTGGCTACGACAGCGTATCTTGTGAGACTGCGCAGGCAATCCTTAAAGGAGACCGCCAGTCATTTGCCAGTCGGTTCGTGAAGTTTCTGGCAAGCGGCGGCAGGTTTGTCCTTGGCAGTCTCAAGGTCGTTTGTGCCCCATTCGACCCAGTCAAGTTCCTTGGCACAGGCTGGAGCGTCGTTCCTGAGGATCAAGATAAGGATTCTGCCGCTCTCAAAGAGGTGGAGTTTACTACCGCAGAGTTTGTCTCTTGCTTGCAAGAGAGCGAGCCCTCTATAAAGGGAGAGGAGAAGCTTGCTCGTCTGAAAGCCATCGGTCGTATTCCATACGGCGCTACGGTTTTCATGGGACTGTGGTTGAATTATCAGTCCTGTGGAGACAAAACCGAAAGCATCATCGAGAAGCTGTATCAGGCAGGCGTCATTGGTTCCTACATTGACTTCTTTGGTGACGTCCTTCTCTACCCGGATGGCCGCCGCATCGTGTTGTGTCTCTGTCGCGTCGGTGATGGTTCGTGGCACTGGTACTACTTCTGCCTCGGCGGTGATTGGGACGTTCAGGGCTTGTCGGCGGTCTCCCAGCAAGTATCAAAGTAGAACTTTGTTCTAATACCCTCGGTCCTTGACCTTGGATTCTTTGAACTCAGTTTCGGCTGTGGCAACGCAAGTTGCCACAGCCTTCTTTTTTTGTGTTAAAATATAAATGGTAATAGGCGAATACGTGGGACGACCTAGGGGGTAACCCCGGTTTCCCGCTGCCGAATCCAGTATTTGTATGTTGAGAATGTTTGCGATTAAGATTTCAAACAGAGGATGTGCAAAATACTTAAAAAAAGAAGATACTTGGTATAAAACGCTATTGTATTTAAGATACAGAATTCGATTCAGCCCTTAGATCGTAAAATATTACTTCGAAGGGTGGTGGCACAGGAGGCGTTTTATATAATCCTTCTCAACCCGGATGGCAACCGCAACGTGTTGTATCTCTATCGCAACGATGATGGTTCGTGGAACTGGAACTACAACTACCTCGACAATGATTGGAACGGTCAGAACTTGTCGGCGGTCTCCCAGCTAATCTCTTCATTTCTCTCCCATTATTTGGGAGAGTTTTTTAATATCTGTCCCGACCATCCGCCAATCATTTTTCCAATTTCATCTATTTTTACAGACAAGGCAATATATTTTTTATTGTCTAAAGATTTTGTTTCCCAAAGAATCATTAAAAATATTTTTAGCGTATCTATTTTTCTGATAGCTAGTCTGATATATAGCAGTTTTTGTTCGCGGGGAAGAAAACTAGCCGTAATAATTGCTTCAATCGATTCTGTAAAAATATTATCAATTTTTTGTCCCAGAGAATATCTGTGGGCTTTTGGTATAATTAAATAGTGTTGATACCAAAAAAGATAAGCGCTTTTTATCTTTTCTAAAACCGGCAACAGTCTGGGGGGGGGGATTAGAGGCTAAATTGTTTTGATTATGAAAAATATCTTGGTCCATAAATTTGAAGATTTAATTAGTATAGATAACTTGCTTTTAGCTTCAGGAATTTTCATTTTGTTTAATGGATAATGTTTTACAGTTGCACGAAGATTTAAAAAACCATATTTACAAACACGGTAGATACGAATGTTTTAATGTGAGCGACCCAAAGCCAAGAATAATCCACAAGGCCAGCGTCCGCGACCGGCTTTTGCACCACGCCGTGTATCGTATATTATACCCATTTTTTGATAAAACCTTTATTTCTGACTCATTTTCTTGCAGGGATAACAAGGGGACTCACCAGGCAATAAGCAGGTTTAGAAAATTTGCCTATATTGTTTCAAAAAATAACACCAAAACTTGTTGGGTTTTAAAATGTGACATAAAAAAGTTTTTTGCCAGCATTGACCAAAATATTTTGATAAATATTTTAAGACAATATGTTCCAGACAAAAATATAGCCGGCCTTTTAAAAGAAATTATTTCCAGTTTTAAGCCCAACGGTTTGCCTTTAGGAAATTTAACAAGCCAGCTTTTTGCAAATGTTTACTTAAATGAGTTTGACCAGTTTGTAAAACACAAATTAAAAGTAAAATATTATATTAGATATGCAGATGATTTTGTTTTTCTGTCAGATAGTAAGCCGTATTTAGAGGATTTAGTTTGTAAAATAAAAGGATTTTTAGAGAATAATCTAAAATTGCAACTTCATCCTAATAAGATTTTTATCAAAACCTTATTTTCGGGCGTTGATTTTCTTGGCTGGGTTAATTTTGCAGACCACAGGATTCTGAGGACAAAAACTAAAAAAAGAATGCTAAATAGAATAAAAAAGAATCCAACGGCTGAAACGTTGAATTCTTATTTAGGTCTTATTAGACACGGAAATACTAAAATTATTCAAGAAGAAATACTAAAAATTATTTGTTATATCCATTCATGGCCTTGTCCAGCCCTTCTTTTATAAATAAATCAAGCGCACTTGCTGTTTTATTTATAGTTTCATCAATTATTTTTTGCTCTTCTTCACTGAAATTTTTCAAAACGACTTCCATTGCTTCCACTTTATTGTCAAAACCTATTCCTATGCGAAATCTTACTAAGCCTTCATTGCCGATATTTTGGATAATGGATTCTACTCCTTTGTGACCGGCCGAACCTCTCTCTTTTATAATTTTTATTTTTCCTACAGGTAAGTCAATGTCATCATGAATAACTACTAAATTTTCAATTGTTTTGTTTTTAATAATTGTTTTTATAGCTTTTCCAGATTCATTCATAAATGTCTGGGGTTTTACTAAAATTACTTTGTCTTTTTCTGAAACTAGGGCGTTGGATTTTTTTTGCAACTCAAACTCAGGGAAATTGTTTTTCTTTGCAAAAGCGTCGATAGCCATAAAACCTACATTGTGTCGTGTGTTTTTATATTGTTCGCCCGGGTTTCCCAGACCAATTATTATATTCATAATTAAATTATTATATCACTTTTGTGTGGAAAACACAGAGCTTGACATAGGCTTATAAAGAAGGTATGATTACTCTTGTGCTGTAGAACATTAAAAACTCAACAAGGAAGGAAGCAGACATGTCCAAAATCGTCAGTTCGATA
>JAPLZA010000079.1:4264-25102 GCA_026395275.1 Candidatus Staskawiczbacteria bacterium
AAAATCGTCAGTTCGATACACGGCGTCAGTTTAATCCAAAGGCATCTCATCCTCACCAAGGCCGCGGACCTTAATGGGGACCGTCACACAAGGAGGGGAACCAGAATGCTCATTCGTTTTGCCGAAACTGACTGTGGTATCAGAATCAACGGCGTTGTGCTGAGGCACATCCTCAATGGCCATAACGGTCAAAAGCAACGCCAAGACGTTCGTATGCCGAAAGATAAACGGTTGAACGTTCGTTCTCCGTCGAGAACTTCTTCTCACGCCATGTGATTCCTTTTGTTCGTAAAGGGCCGCAGACACAGTGTCTACGGCCCGATTTTTTTACTTTTATTTCAAAATTATAGGGCTTGCAATTACTTTAAAAACATGATAAAGTCTTTAAATATGCACCAAGAAAACACAAATAAAGTAGCAGAGGAACAAAACACCAAAAAAGAGTTAAAAGGAATTGAAAAGTATCTGTCATTTGTTTTGGAATTAGTCAAAATAGCTATTATAGCAATTATAATAGTAGCTCCTATACGTTATTTTCTTTTCCAGCCGTTTATTGTCAGTGGAGCATCAATGTCTCCAAATTTTGCATCAAAAGACTACTTAATTGTAGATGAAATTTCTTACAGATTTTCTACTCCGCAAAGGGGAGACGTAATAGTTTTTGACGCAAGTTTTGTGAAAGATTTGTCTGGGAAATATAATTATTTAGGCCAAAAGTTTATTAAAAGAGTTATAGGCCTTCCCGGGGAGACGGTTAATATATTAGACGGTCAGGTTGAAGTTATTAAAGACGGCAAAACAGTTGTTCTTGATGAAAAATATCTGCCGAGTGATTTGAAAACATATGGATATGACGGTTATACTTTTTCATTTATGCCTGAAAGCGTTACTTTGAAGTCAGACCAGTATTTTGTTATGGGAGATAACAGGTCGGGCTCTTATGACTCAAGAATGTGGGGAGTAGTTTCAAAAGAATATATAATTGGTAAAGCGTTTTTAAGAGTTTTGCCAATAACAAATTTATCAGAAATTTCTAGGCCAGTTTATCAAAGCAATTAAATAAAAATAAAAATGTCAAAGATAAAATACCAAACATTAACAGGCATGCACGATGTTCTTGTAGAAGAACAGGTTTATTTTAAACGCGTGCAAAAGGTAGTTGAATCTGTTGCCAACTCTTATACTTTTGATAAAATAGAAACTCCTATTTTAGAATTTGCTGAAATTTTTCAAAAAGCAGTTGGAGACGACACAGATATTGTTGGTAAGGAAATGTATACCTTTAGAACAAAAGGAGGAGATATGGTTTGTTTAAGGCCCGAAGGTACAGCTCCAGTTATGAGAAGCTATTTAGAGCATGGAATGCATAATATGCCCCAGCCCGTAAAACTTTGGTATATAGGGCCGTTTTTCAGGTATGAAAGGCCTCAAGCCGGACGATTCCGCCAGTTTCACCAGTTTGGATTTGAAGCAATTGGTGAAGCCAATCCTTCTATAGACAGCCAAATTATACAAATGAGCTATGATGTTTTAAAAGAATTGGGATTTAAAAATTTAACAATTGAAGTCAATTCAATAGGAGATTCAGAATGCAGGCCATATTTTAAGAAAATTTTAACAAGTTATTTCAAATCAAGAAGGTCTTCGTTGTGTGGTGATTGTCAGAGAAGATTAAAGGAAAATCCTTTGAGGATTTTAGATTGCAAAGAAGAAAAATGCCAAAGAGTAAAAGCCGGAGCTCCGCAGATTATTGACCATCTTTGTGAAAAATGCCATGCTCACTTTAAAGAAGTTTTGGAATTTCTAGATGAGTTGGAATTGCCATATACATTAAACCCTTATTTGGTGCGCGGGCTAGATTACTACACAAAAACAGTTTTTGAAATTGTAGAAACCTCAGAAGACGGAAAATCATTAGGTTCACTAGCGGGTGGAGGAAGATATGACAACTTGTCGAAAGTTTTAGGAGGTAGAACTGTTGCAGGTTGCGGATCGGCTGCGGGCATAGAAAGAATAATCAGCTTAATGAAAACCAGGGAAATGAAAACAGGTAAACCTGTAGAAGAACCAAAAATATTTTTAGCTCAATTGGGGCAGTTAGCAAAAAGAAAGAGTATGAAATTATTTGAAGAGTTTAGGGCAGCTAAAATTCCGGTGGCAGAATCATTTTCAAAAGACTCTTTAAAAACTCAGTTAAGAACAGCAAACAAGCAGAATATAAAATGGGTTTTAATCTTCGGGCAAAAAGAAGCATTAGAAGATTTTATAACATTAAGAGATATGGATACGGGCGTCCAAAAAGAAATAAAGCTCGACAAGGTCGTTGAAGAAATGAAAGAGAGAATAATAAAAAATAAAAGTTTATAAATTAAAATATATGCCAGTACAAGTTACAAAAAAACAAAAAGAGACTTCACAAAACTTGGTGCATCGCTTCACAAAAACAGTGAGGCAGTCAGGCGTTTTGCTTGAAATAAGGAAAAACAGGTTTTTCCAGAAAGCAAAATCCGATTTAGCAAACAAGAGGTCTGCTTTGAGAAGAGTCAAAGTAAAAGCAGAAAAAATACAGGCCGACAAGTTGGCTAAGCCAAAGGCCTAAATTTATGCTTAAACAAAATATACAAAATGACGCCACAAAAGCTTTAAAAGATGGCAACCAGTTTTTGGTTGGCACTTTGCGTATGTTGTTGGCGTCTATTGGTTTTAAAGAAAAAGAAAAAAAGTTTAAAGAAAAAATAGAGGGCGACGCGCAATTAACTGATGAACAGGTAATTGAGACAATATCTTCTGAAATTAAAAAACGAAAAGATGCTATTGTTTTGTATGAAAAAGGAAATAGGCCAGAATTAGCTGACAGAGAAAAAAAAGAAATAGAAATTTTAATAAAATATTTACCAGAGCAATTATCAGAAGATGCCATTAAAAAAATTGTAGCAGAAGCAATTGCCAAGATTGGGGCAAAAGAAATGAAGGAAATGGGAAAAGTAATGGCAGAAATAAATCCAAAAATTAAAGGAAAGGCAGATGGTGGGACCGTAAGCAAGATTGTTAAAGAATTATTATCTAAATAAATCAAACCGCCTGAAGGGCGGTTTTTGGTTGACAAAAATAAAATTTAGTCATAATATCTAAATACGTTTTGCAACTTGAAAACACGCAGTAAAAAGAAAGGAAACCCATGAAGGACGGGAAAATCGTGGTCATGATGGCCGGTTTGTCCGGCAAAGATGGTGAAGGTAAAATGGCTTGGCTGGCTGCCAAAGCTATTGCAGGGCAGACAGACATGGAGCTGTATCATCGCGCCTTAGCTGAACGAGCAGGTCGCCGGTGCTTTTTCTCACCAGAGAGTCCGATAGATTTGATTCCTCCTGGCAATCACGCAGATGTTTTGGAACGTAATCGCAAAGAAATTGATTTGATTGTGGACTTTACGGCTCCGGCGGCGGTGAATCACAACGCCGAACTGTATTGCGCAGCAGGAATCCCGTTTGTGATGGGGACAACTGGTGGCGACAGGAAGTTACTAGTTGAGACAGTTGTGAAATCTGACACCTATGCAGTCATTGCAACCAATTTTTCTGCTCCAGTGGTGATATTCATGGAAATGCTACGCATGGCCAGTGAAAATTTTCCCGGCGGACTGAAGGGATTCAGGCTGTTCAGGAAGGAAAGTCATCAGGGGCCCGATCCGACAAGGCCAGATTTCAAGCCCAAGAAAGACCCCAGCGGGACATTTGTTGCCTCACAGCCATTTTTCGAGGAATTGATTGATGCGCCAGTCACGACTGACCAGATTGTCATGGTTCGTGATCGCAGAGTGCAAGAATTCGAACTTGGTGTTCCGCCAGAGCATTTGGACGGACATGCGTTTCATGAGTATATCTTGCGTTCTGAGGATGGCACTGTCGAACTGGGGTTCAGGCACGATGTATTAGGTCGCAATACCTATATTCCCCTGAGAGCCATACGGTTTGTGGCGGCTCATCCTAACAGCCAAGGCAGAGTTTTCGACATGCTCGAAGTCCTCAAGTGGCCGGGTGGCAAGTAGTATAATTTCAGTTTTAGCATAGCGCTCCAAAGTGTGAGCGCTTTTTTATTGTTAATTGGGTAAATTTTTAAAAATGGTGTAAAATATAGTAATGGCAAGGCGTAAAAAATCTCTTATAGAAAAAAATAAAAAGCAATTGTTTATATTGGCCGGGATTATTTTATTAGTTTTATTAGCCGGAAATTTTTTATATAACTATTTTGTTTCTAAAAATGTAAACAGATATCTTATTGAAAATAAATATTATGGTTTTAAATTGCAAACACCAAAAGGATGGATTGCCAAAGAGAGCACATTATATTCAGAAAATGAAATAGGCCAAATTTTATCAGAGTGTAAAAGCAACAAGTCTTCAAGCGTTGCCTATCAATTGGGAGATTTTATATTTGAAAGTCAGAGATATCCTGAAGGCTTTGGTGTCAATGGAAATTTTCCACCCGGACTTACAAGCGGAGTTAGCTTAGAAATTACAATAAGTTGTGTTTCTGTTACGCCCAAGATAGAATTGGCAAACTATAATACAAAAATCAGCGGAGAGAAGGCAGTTCAAACGTTTATAAATTTATTGGGTTTTGGAAACACAAAAGACATTTCTTTTTATCATAATAATTTAAAATACGAAATCAGTGAAAATATTTATATACCGCCAGTTAAAAAAGGATTGCCCGCTGCATTGTTACAACAAAAAACAAAATTGGATTACAGCAATATGGTCGAGAAAATAGTTTCTAGTTTTAAACTTACAAAATGATAGAAATAAATAATAAGACTAAAGGGTATCCTTTGAGTCCTGTGGATAAAAAAGTTTTTTCCACAGTTGCAAAAAAAGTATTAAAAGGCGAAAATAGAGGAACAGAAACAGTATCTTTAGCTTTTGTTGGAAAGGAAGAGATAAAAAAGCTTAATAAAGAATTCCGTAAAAAGAACAAAGCAACAGACGTTCTTTCATTTGAGTTAAATGACGCCGGTTGTTTAGGAGAAATTGTAATTTGTCCGGAAGTTGTTAAAGGAAACGCAGAAAAATACAAAATTTCCGAGCAAGAGGAAATGTTAAAAGTTTTTGTGCACGGGATTTTACATCTTTGCGGATACGACCACGAGAAATCAGAAAAAGAGGCGGAGTTGATGGAATCAAAACAAGAAAAATATTTATCTAAAGCATAGTTAGCCCATGGCGCGAGGTAATATTGTCACAGGTTTAGACATAGGAACATCCAGCATCAAGGCGCTGGTTGCCCAAAGAAAGGGAAAAGATTGGGAGGTTTTGTCTTACGCTGAAATTCCTTCTTTTGGTTTAAGAAAGGGCGCTGTTGTTAATGTTGAAGAAACGGCAAAAAATATTCAAATGGTAATATCAGGTTTAGAAAAAGATTGTAATAGAAGAATTAATTCTGTTTTTGTTAATATTGGCGGAAATCATCTTTATGTAACCCCATCTGACGGAATAATCTCTGTTTCCAGGGCCGATGAAAGAATTTCTAAAGAAGACATTGAAAGAGTAAAACAGGCAACTAAAGCAATAAATATTCCGCACAATGAAGATGTGTTGGATGTTTTTGTAAGAGAATATATTATAGACGATCAAAAAGGAATAAAAGAACCCGAGGGATTAACCGGAGTGAGGCTTGAGGCAAAAGTACTTTTACTTTGCTATTTTCAGCCATATTTTACAAACCTTTCACAGGCGGTTTTAAATTCTAAATTACAGATTAGCGATATTATTCCTTCGCCAATAGCTGCGGCAAGCGCTGTTTTAACTCCTCAACAAAAAGAACTGGGAGTTGCTTTAATTGATTTGGGAGCTGCTACAACATCTTTGGCGGTTTATGAGGAAGGGGAATTAATACATTTAGCCGTTTTTCCGATTGGTTCAGCTAACATTACAAATGACATAGCCATAGGGCTCAAAACAGAAATTGCAATTGCTGAGTCAATTAAAAAACAGCACGGCACTTGTATGTTTGCCAAAACAGAAAAAGCTGTTAAAGATCAGTCCAGAAAAAAAATTGAAGTTTTTGATAAATCAGATTCTCTTAATTTCACAAAAAAGAATTTAGTAGATATTATTGAGCCAAGAGTTTCTGAAATTTTAGATTTAATACAAAAAGAGTTGAAAAAAATAAATAAACAGGAATTATTGCCAGCTGGAGTTGTTTTGACTGGGGGCGGGGCCAGAATTCCTAAAATAAAAGAGCTTACAAAAGAAGCATTAAAGTTATCTTGTGAAATAGGCACGCCAAAAGGAATTGTGGGTTTACAAGACGATCCTGCGCTAGCTACCGTTGTTGGATTAACTTTACAGGGGGTTGATTTTGAAGGAGACGGTGGTAGAGTAGATCTTACCCAGGGGTGGTTTAAGTTTAAGAAGTGGCTTAAGAATTTCATCCCATAAAAAAGGGTAAATTCTATGAATCCGAAAATAAAAGTTATTGGAGTTGGAGGCTCAGGGTCAAATACTATCTCCAGGATGGCAAAATTCCAAATAGAAGGAGTTGAGCTGTTGGCAATAAATACAGACGCTCAGGCTTTGCATTTTTCTAAAGCTGATAAAAAGATTTTAATAGGAAAAGATATTACTAAGGGCCTTGGCACAGGAATGGATGCTAATTTGGGAAAAAAATCAGCAGAAGAATCTAGAAATGAAATTTTAGAAAATTTAAAAGGGTCAGATATGATTTTTGTGACTTGTGGATTAGGTGGAGGCACAGGATCTGGAGCCTCGCCAATTGTTGCCGAAATCTCGAAAGAGCTCGGCATTTTAACTATAGGAGTTGTCACAACACCCTTTTCTTTTGAGGGTCAAGAAAGAAAAAAAGTTGCTGAACAGGCGCTGAAAAATTTAAAAGAAAAAGTGGATTCTTTACTGGTTATTTCCAATGATAAGCTTTTAAAAATTATTGATGAAAAAACAACCGTATTAGACGCGTTTTTAATCTGCGACGACGTTTTGAGAGAGGCCGTTCAATCAATTACAGATTTAATTTTGGTGCCGGGAATTATAAATATTGATTTTGCATCAGTTCTGTCTATTATGAAAAATTCTGGTCCCGCACTTTTCGGTGTAGGAAAAACATCTGGAGAAAATCGCGCGGTTTTGGCAGCAGAAAAAGCAATCAATTCTCCTTTGTTGGAGTCTTCAATTAAGGGGGCTAAAGGGGTTTTGTTTTCTGTTTCAGGGAATGATATCACTTTAAATGAAATTCAGGAATCAGCAAAAGTTATCACTAAAAATGTTGACTCAAGGGCTCAGATAATTTTTGGAGCGGTGAAAGACAAGAATTTGAAAAAAGGAGAAATAAAAATTACCGTAATTGCGACAAAATTAGTATAATATAGTAAATTATATAAAAAGGTCGATTTTAATCATTAAATCAAACAACATTATGACAGTAGAAAATTTAGGAGAAAAAGGTTCAGATGAAGCAGCTCAGACTGAAATTCCGAAGGTTGATTATGAAAACGAGTCAAGGCTAATAAACGAGAATTATGAAGCGCGTCTTGGCAGGTTCGAAGCGGCTATAAAAGAAATATTTGGAAATGAAGAAGAGTTCAAAAGTGTTTTAGAGCGGGCAAAAGGTAAAAAAGAACACTTTGAGAAGAATCCTAAAATAACCCCTTTCTTTTCAAGAAATGAAGAATTGGCGCTAGCATTATTAAAAAAGAAATTAGAAATAGATGGAGAGTTTGCTACAGCTAAAGAAAAATTAGATGCACGAAGAAACGCAGAAAAAACAGACGTGATAGCTAAAATTTAAAAATTCTTTTATGAAAAAAATAAAAAAGAAAGCTATTAGGAAAAAAATAAAAGTTGTAAAAAAGAAAAAGAAAGTTTTGACAAAGAAAAAAACCATTTCGCGAAAGAAAAAGTCTGTAGCAGAGATGAGTTTAGATAAATTTTTCTATTTTATGGAAAAAATTTCGGCAATTTAGTAAAAATAACAAAAAATGCCCAAAACAACGGCGTTTTTTGTTCTAATTTTGCAAACCAGTTATATCAAAAAGTTATCCACAGATTTTATATTGAGAGAGGGATTTGACATGGTTTCTTGTTGGAGTAAAATGTAGTAATCTAGTCGATTTTAAAATATTAAACAAAAGGCATTTTAACAAACTCATTGTTTAGAAGCAAACGTCCCAGAGCTTTTGAACAATAAGCTTGGTTAAAGGCAAATGTCTTTTTTTTGTCCCCTAAATTAATATGGAAGCAGAGTTAAAAACAAAAATAAACGTTGAGAAAGTTCGTAAAAGAGACGGGATGGTCGTTGATTTTGAGCAGGATAAAATTGCCAACGCAGTTCACAAGGCAATTATTGCCACGGGTCAGGGAAACGGAGAAATCTCTAAAAAAGTTTCCGATAAAGTTGTAAGTTTGCTAAATAGGAGGTTTAAAAAAGGAGAAGTACCGACAATTGAGCAGGTACAGGACATTGTTGAAGAGGCTTTGATTTTAGAAGATTTAGTTGAGACTGCTAAAGCCTACATATTATATAGAGAGCAAAGAAGATCAATTCGTGAAGCCGAAAAAGCAACTGATGATTCTTCAGAAAAAGTTGATAGCTATTTAAAAGAAATTGATTGGCAGGTGAAAGAGAACGCCAACATGACTTTTTCTTTACAGGGACTAAACCAGTATGTTGGTTCTTATATTTCAAAAAAATATTGGTTAAATAAAATTTATCCTAAAGAAATTAGAGACGCTGCAGCCAGTGAAGACTTCCATATACATAATTTGGAATTGTTAGCTCCTTATTGTGCCGGTTGGGATTTGTACGACTTTTTAGTAAAAGGATTTGGTGGAGTTTTGGGAAAAATAGAATGTAAGCCTCCAAAGCATTTAAGGACAGCAATGGGCCAGTTAGTTAATGTTTTGTTCACTTTGCAGGGAGAGACTGCCGGAGCAAATGCTATTTCTAATTTTGATACATTATTAGCTCCATTTATCAGATACGACAATTTAAATTATAAACAAGTAAAACAGGTGATGCAGGAATTTTTGTATAGCTGCATGGTTCCTACGCGCGTTGGTTTTCAGACACCATTTTTAAACGTATCTTTAGACATTAAAGCACCTTCATTTCTGGCAAAACAGCCGGTTATTATTGGTGGCGAACCTCAAAACGAAACTTATGGAGAATTCCAGCCGGAAATGGATATGTTTATTAAGGCTTTTTATGAAGGATTAATGGAAGGAGACGCTTCGGGCAGGCCATTTACTTTCCCGATTCCTACAGTTTCTATTGGTAAAGATTTTGAGTGGGACAACCCCAATTTGACAGCGATGTGGGAGGCGACCGCAAAATATGGAATTAATTATTTCTCCAATTTTGTGCAGTCTGATATGAGCCCAGATGACGCAAGGTCAATGTGTTGCAGGCTTAGGCTAGATAACAGGGAATTATATAAAAGAGGAGGCGGATTATTTGGCTCTTCTCCAAAAACCGGTTCAATAGGTGTAGTTACAATAAACTTGCCGAGAATTGGATATACTTCAAAAACAAAAACAGAATTCTTTGAAAAACTGACCAAATTAATGGAGTTGGCCAAAGAAAGTTTAGAAATAAAGAGAAAAGCATTGGATAATTTTATGGAGAAAGGACTTTATCCATATTCCAGGCATTATTTGGAAGACATGAAGAAGATGAGAAACACTTATTTTGGAAATCATTTTTCAACCATTGGAATTATAGGAATGAACGAAGCCTTGATTAACTTTTTAGAAGAAGACATCACAACTCCAAAAGGCAGGAAGTTTGCGCTTGAAGTTTTAGATTTTATGAGAGACAAAATGATTAAGTTCCAGGAAGAAACAGGAAACTTGTATAACTTGGAAGCAACCCCAGGAGAAGGAACAAGTTATAGGCAAGCTAGAATGGACAGAGAAAAATTTCCAGACATTATCACGTCCGGGACAAAAGAAGTTCCTTATTACACAAATTCAAGCCAGTTACCAGTTGGTTTTACAGACGATGTGTTTGAAGCATTAAAATTACAGAATGATTTGCAGGTAAAATATACCGGTGGAACTGTTTTGCACATATTTTTAGGAGAGAAAGTTTCAGACCCCAATATGGCAAAGAATTTAGTAAGGAAAATATTTAATAATTACAGTTTGCCGTATATCACCTTAACTCCAACATTTTCAATTTGTCCAACTCATGGCTATATTTCCGGCGAACATTTTGAATGTCCTCAGTGCACCATAAAACAGCCGTGTGAAGTTTATTCAAGAGTTGTAGGATACATCAGGCCCGTTCAGCAGTGGCACAAAGGAAAGCAAGAAGAATATAAAGAAAGAAAAGAGTTTGCTTTTCCGGCTGAAACAGTAGAAAGTGTTTCTCAAAAAGTTGAAGAAAAAATTGTAGCCTAAAATAAAAAAACTCTCTTCCAAAAAGGGAGTTTTTTAGTTATCATTAACACATGTTAATTGCTGGATTACAAAAAACAACTTTAATTGATTACCCTGGTAAAATTGCCTGTGTGGTTTTTTTAGCAGGATGTAATTTCAGATGCCCATGGTGTTATTCTTCAGAATTAGTCTTACCCCTAAAAATTGCCGTGCAACCAAGATTATCAGAAAAAGATTTTTTTGATTTTTTAAGAGAAAGAAAGGGCATGTTAGAAGGCGTTGTAATTTGTGGGGGAGAGCCGACAATAAACAAAGAATTACCTCAATTTATAGAAAAAATAAAAAAATTGGGATATTCTGTTAAATTAGACACTAATGGTTCTAATCCGCAGGTGGTTAAAGATTTAACAAGATTAAGCCTTATAGATTATGTTGCAATGGATATAAAAGCCTCACAAGACAATCCTGCCTATAAAAACCTTATGCAGGAGGGCATTACCATAGAAAACATAAAAGAAAGCGTGGAATTTTTAAAGAATAGCAATTTAGATTTTGAATTTCGCACAACTGTTGTGAATACAATTCATACAAAAGATGATTTTATAAAAATTGCCAAATGGATTGGCGGGCCGAACATAAAGTATTATTTGCAAAATTTCAGGGCAGAAAAAACAATTGACCCTGCTTTTGAAAAGGTAGGACCCTTTAAAAAATCATTTTTGGATGAAATTGTAAAAGAAATTTCCCCATATTTTAAAGATTGCCAAGTAAGGTCTTGACACAAATATTCATATTTGATATAATAAAAACAGACTAAACACGTCGTTTGGTCGCAACAAGAACATTGAAATCCCGCTAAGCGGGAAGAAAGGATGGCTCCGATGTCAATAAAAACATTGGCTCCGTCAGTTACGGTAAGAGATCCGAAGGGTCTGAAGTTCATGTCGATCGTGGAAGCGCGCTACAACAAAGCTCAGCTTTCAGAAGACGAGGCGCAGAGAGTGAATGACACTCCCGGTCTCAGCGATCTGATCGGCAGCTGGATCGAAGAACACCGTCGTCCCAATCAGTTCGCCAACGAGGAAGTCCGCACAGTGTACGGATATCCGCGCGAGTACAAGGGGTCAAAGCCCATCGAGGAACAGATTGAGGCATTGGTCGAGATCTGCGACGGCAAAGTGGACCCGAGCTGCGCGCTCGCGTTCGCCAGGAACCTTCCGGACATGAAGCAATTCGTTCCGGCAGATGCCCTGCGGTACACGGGCTGGTTCGCTACCCTGTGGGATGAAGCGTTGGTCGCTCTCTTTCCCAAGGAAACGGATCGTGCTCAGCGGTACTGCAACGGCGTCAGTCTGATGCTGGAGAAGATTGCGGCATCGCGTTCGTTCACCAATTGGCGCAAAGGGCAGATCGACACGGCTCATCTGCGGATTCACGCTCGCACGATGCAAGCAATGGACCAGATCGCCCTGACGCAAAAGGGCGGTATTCTGATCATTGCCGGCCAGCTCGGCATTCGTCACGGTGGTCGTTCCGTTCGTCGGGCTCGCGAGGTCTTTGTGGCCAACGAGTACGGCACGGGAAGTCTCACCGGAACATCTGTTGTTTATACTCATCCCGAACGTCTCGTTCGCTGGGAAGAGCTGGACATGGATTTACCCGGTGACGAGTTTTCCGATGGCGGCGGCGGTCAGTTCGGCCACGCTCCGTACCTCTCCTTCTACGACGGGACCAGGTTCGACGCGGTCGTTGTCTCGGTCGCCGGCGGCTTCTGTGGGTCCTCGTCGTTCTTCGCCCCGCAGTGAAGTTGTGAGCTTTGAGCTCTTGAGTTATGGATTCTTTTGAATCCTTATTCCTTGACCCCGATGTTCGCGACATATGGCGTTGTCTGCTCCACAGGCAACGCCATCTTTTTTTACTTTTAATATTATTTGTGTATAATTAAATTGAGATTAGGTTAATGAACAGCCGTTTAAGGATGGCTGTCACCGAACTCTCTTTTCATTAAACAACCAGAGTCTTTGCGTTCAAGGATGCGAAGAGCGTGTTGTCTTGGGGAGATACTGCTTGCCTTATCTGTGGCGGGTTTTCTTTTTTATAGAGATGCCGTCGAATAAAATTCAGGAGGCATATTTTCCGATGACGGCGACGGTCAGTTCGGCCACGCTCCGTACCTCAACTTCAACGACAAGACCAGGTTCGACACGAACGATGTCTCGAACGCCAACGACAACTATGGGTCCTCGTCGTTCTTCGCCCCGAAGTCTCTCCTCTATAAATGCAAAAGGCATTCATTTTTTGAATGCCTTTTGTCTTATCGGATTATCTGCTAACGGTAGATTTCAACCACCCACCCAGCATTCTCCCGATCTCATCAACAACTTCTTCTAACAGGCAATACTTTTTATTATCAATCGATTTAGTGTCTTTCATCAGTCGGACAAGAACACGAAGTACGTTCAACTTTAAGCTGGTTTTCTCCAACACGGGAGTTTTTTCAAATTTCTGTTTATAGCTGGCTGACAATATTCCTTCCAATATTTCTAAAATCAGATTTTCTGATTTTTGCCAGATAGTGTATTTATCCTGTTTGGGAATAAGTGTTCTAAATGTATAGAACATCTTATACAAGTCATAACCTTTCTTAAATATTGGTATATCAAATTCTTCTGTCATATTTTTACAGTTTAATTATTTAATTTTTAATTATGAAGATTTACAAAAATCTATTTAACGAGATTATTTCCGCAGAGAACCTGTTTTCAGCTTGGGATAAATTTAAAAACGGAAAGAGAAACAAAAGGGACGTTCAGCTTTTTGAATGGAACCTTGAAGAGAACATATTTAAGCTGCAACGGGACTTAAAAAACAAAATGTATAAACACGGGGATTATCATTCGTTTAACATTAAGGATCCTAAGCCAAGAAATATCCACAAGGCGCAAGTAAGAGATAGAATTTTGCATCACGCTGTTTTTAAAATTTTAAATCCCATATTTGAAGCCGGCTTCTGCTCCGCATCTTTTTCCTGTCGGGTGGGCTACGGCACGCACAAAGGAGTTGAATATTTACAAAACATATTAAGGAAAGCAAGCAAAAATGGCGAAGTTCCATGTTTTGCTTTAAAGTGCGACATTAAAAAGTTTTTTGATACCATGGACCATAATGTTTTGCTTAACATTCTGAAAAGGAAAATAAAGGACGATGATACAGCTTGGCTTTTAGATAACATAATATCAAGCTTTTTTTCTAATTACTCTGTACTGGGAATTAACAAGGGAGTTCCCATCGGAAACCTAACTTCTCAACTTTTTGCCAACATCTACCTAAACGAACTAGACAAGTTCATGAAGCAGAAATTAAAAGTAAAATATTATATTCGTTACACTGACGACTTTTTGGTAATTTCTGGAGGCAAAGAATATTTGGAAAATATCATTCCCAGAATAGCTGATTTTTTAGAAGATAATCTTTTATTAAAAATCCATGGAGAAAAAACCAAAATACAAAAAACTTGCCAAGGAGTGGACTTCCTTGGCTATGTGGTATTCCAAAAGTATAAATTAGTCAGAACAAAAACAAAAAAGAGGATTATGAAAAAATTTGAAGCAAGAATGCACAGATATAATCAAGGGTTTATTTCTAAAAATTCTCTTCTGCAATCCTTGCAGTCATATCTGGGTTTTTTATCCCATGCTAAAACCTATAAAATTCAGTGTTATTTTAAAAATAGATTTTGGTTTTGGCTTAATGAGTAGAAAATTTATGCTATTATTAAATAATACAAAAATATGATGAGTGCGTCTAAAGTATTATTTTTCCTTTGTTTGTCTTTTGTCGCCGGAATATTTTTAGAGTCATTTACTAAAATCCCCCAACTTTTCGTTTGGGGGATTTTAATTTTTGGGGTTGTTTTAGTTTGTTTGCCGTTTTTATCGAAAAAGATAGGTTTTACAGCAGGATTTTGCATTCTGTTTTTAGTTTTAGGAATTTTAAGAATGCAAATTTCGGGGTTTGAAATTGCTAATGACAAGGTCAGCCAATTTAACGGGAAAGGTCAGGTTGTCTTAGCTGGGCCAGTTTCTGATGAGCCCGATGTAAGAGACACCTCTCAAAAGTTAAAAGTAAAAATTAAAAATAGCATAGTTTTGGTGACAACTAAAAAATATCCAGAATATAAATATTTAGACCAAATAAAAATTACAGGTAAACTGGAAGCGCCTGTAAACACAGAAAGTTTTGATTACAAAAATTATTTATTAAAAGACCATATTTATTCTGTAATAAATTTTCCAAAAATTGAGTTGGTTTCAGGAAAACATCAGTACAATGTTTTTTCTTATTTTTATGAAAAAATATTGTATTTTAAACAGAGAATGAGTGACAGTATGCATGCTAATTTTTTGCCCCCTCATAGTTTGATTTTAGAGGGTATAATTTTGGGTAATAATAAAAATATGACTCAAGATTTAAGAGATAAATTAAATGTAACTGGATTGAGGTTTTTAACAGCTATTTCCGGGGTCCATGTGGTTATTTTAAGCGCTATATTAATATCTTTTATAATGTTTTTGGGGCTTGGAAGAATTCAGGCTTTTTATTTTTCTATTATATTTATCTGGCTTTATATAGTTATAACCGGATTTACAGCTTCCGGAATTAGGGCAGCAACAATGGGAAGCATATTTATTTTTGCAGGCGCCTTAGGCAGGCAGAACACTAGTTCGAGAACAATATGCTTGGCTGGTGCCTTAATGCTTTTACAGAACCCTTTGCTTTTAATATATGACATTGGATTTCAGCTTTCTTTTGTGGCCTGCCTGGGAATTATTTATTTAAAACCCGCCATAAGCTATTTGTTGAAAATTATTTTCAGAGATAAATTGAAAGAATTATTAGACATTGTTTCAGTTACGCTTACAGCCCAAATTTTTACTTTGCCCTTAATGATTTATAACTTTGGGACAATATCTTTGGTTTCTCCAATAACAAATATTTTAATTTTACCCGTAATGCCATGGATTTTATCTTTTGGATTTTTATTTTCTATTTTGGGCGCTGTATCTAAGTTTTTTGGATGGATATTTTTTATTCCATGCTGGATTTTAATGTCGTATTTTTTAAAGGTAATGGATTTTTTCTCTCAGCCTTATATGGCCAAAAGTATTTCAAACGTGTCGTGGATTTGGCTTTTATTAGCATATTTTACAATTGGGATTATTACAAAGTTTTTAAACAAAAAGTATAGTAAAAGTTTTCTTTAAAGTGTTAAATTTTCTTAATTTTTAATGTATAATAGATGAATATTATGGAAAGCAAAAAAACATCGCCAAAGCAACATAAGGTCTGGGTTATTGCTGCAGATATGGGTTACGGGCATCAAAGAACAGCGTATCCTTTAAGGGATATAGCTTTTTCAGGTAAAGTTATTAATGCTAACAGTTATGACGGCATACCAAAAAAGGATAAAAATTTCTGGCAAAAAACGAGGTCTTTGTATGAGTTTGTCTCAAGGTTTAAGAAAATACCTATTTTTGGCAGTTTTGCTTTTTCTATTTTAGACAGGTTTCAGAAAATTTTAGCTTACTACCCTAAAAGAGATTTATCTCAGCCAAATTTTACTTTAAAAAACACATTATACTTTGTTAAGAAGGGCTGGGGAAAAGATTTGATAGAAAGGCTTAAGAAAAATCCTTTGCCATTAATTTCCACATTTTTTACACCAGCATTTATGGCAGAGGAAGTAAAATATCCTAATGATATTTATTGTGTTGTTTGTGACGCGGACATAAATAGAACATGGGCTGCGATAGATCCTAAAAAAAGTAAGATTAAATATTTTGCCCCATGCACGTGGGTTAGAGATAGGTTAAAACTTTATGGAGTCAAACAAGAGCATATTTTTCTAACAGGATATCCTTTACCAAAAGAAAATATTGGGAAAGATTTAGAGATATTAAAGGAAGATATGAAGCATAGGCTTGTTAATTTAGACCCACAAAAAAAATACAGGAAACTATATGCGCCTTTGATTAAAGGATCGCTTGGGAGGTTGCCGGAAAAATCAAATCATCCTTTGACGATTATGTTTTCTATAGGCGGAGCTGGTGCGCAGAAAGAAATTCCACTTAATGCGATAAATAGTCTTAAAGATAAAATAAAAGACAGAAAACTAAGGTTTATTATTGCAGTTGGAGTTAGAGAAGAACTAAAAAAATATTTTGCAGACAATATTAAGGAGCTAAAATTAGATGGCTGGGTGCACATGCTTTCCGGGGTGACAACAGATGAATATTTCAAAATTTTCAATGAAACCTTGAGGGAAACAGATATTTTATGGACAAAACCATCGGAGCTTTCTTTCTACGCAGGACTAGGCATACCTGTAATTATTGCCCCAACAATTGGTTCTCAGGAAGATTTTAATAAGAGATGGCTACTACATGTTGGAGCAGGTGTTTCTCAGGAAAATCCAAAATATACAGACCAATGGCTTTATGATTCATTAAATTCCGGCGATTTAGCTGAAGTTGCCATGCAAGGTTTTATGGAAATAGAAAAAATGGGTACATATAACATAGAAAAAATAGTTACCGGAGACAAAAAATGAAAAAAAGATTAAAGATTTTTATTTATTGTTTAATAATAATTTTAGCTATATTGGCAATTATTTTTTGCTATTTTTTTGTTGGCAAGGCTCCTGTCCAGAAGAATATAACTTGGGGCGTTGATTTTTCTCAAATGCAGGCTGAATCTTTGGGTTTGAATTGGAAGGAAACTTATTCTGCGATAATAAATGATTTTGGGGTAAAAAATATAAAACTTCATATACAATGGGATTGGGTTGAAGGGAAAAATGGCGAATATTATTTTAATGATACAGATTGGCAATTAGCGCAGGCAAAAAACAAAGGAGTTAAAATTATTTATGTTTTGGGCGTAAAGAGCGGAAGGTGGCCGGAATGTCACGTTCCAACATGGGCAAGTAATTTATCAGAGCAACAACAAAAAGAAGAAATTTTAAAATACACCAAAGAAGTTGTTTTAAGGTATAAAAACGATGATACAATTATTAATTGGCAAGTGGAAAACGAACCTCTTTTTGAATTTGGAAAATGTCCGTCGTGGTATTATAATGACGAAAATTTTTTAAAAGCTGAGGTTAATTTAGTTAAATCTTTAGATTCTTCAAGACAAATAATTATTTCTGACTCAGGAGAGCAATCCGACTGGTTTGAAGCCGCAAAAGTTGGAGATATTGTGGGAATTACAATGTATAGAAAAGTTTGGGCGCATATAACAGATACTCTTGGATTTAATTTTAATTCATTTTTGTCTCCGGTGACTTATTGGCGTAAAGCTTTATTAATCAATAAGATATTCGGTAAAAATGTAATTTGTATAGAATTGCAGGAAGAGCCATGGGCGTCTAAACCATTTAACGATGTCCCGTTAGACGAGCAATTAAAAACAATGAATGCAGATTTATTTGACCAGAACATAAAGTATGCCAAAGACACCGGATTGGACAAATTTTACCTTTGGGGAGTAGAATGGTGGTACTGGATGAAAGAGGCTAAAAATCAGCCTCAAATATGGAATGAAGCAAGGTTATTATTCAATAATTTATATATTCCGATATAATTTAAAAATTAAAAACATGAAAAACAACGAAAATTTAAAACCAAAAGGGGAAGTTCCAGAAGAAACTTCTATCTCAGAGCAAGTTTCCAAACAATTGCAGGAGATGGCAGATAGAGAGTGGACTCAAAGAGAAGATGCCAAAAAAACAGAAGCCGGAAAATTAAGCGGTAAACAGAAGGAGAAAACTTTTGTAGAAAAACATTTAGCCGAAGTTCAAACACGGGAAATGCCTATAAGGGGCGCCCAAAATCCTGAACTAAAAAGAGGAGAAATTTTTCGTTTTGAAAGGGGGCAAATTTTAAAGGGATATAAAATTTTACGAAAACAAATTAGAGAGGCTGAAGAGCACGGAGAGGACACAACGTCAAAAAAAGATCTTTTGAAAGAAATGAGGGTTCAGGCTAAAGTTTTAGAAAAAAATCTTGATGAGATAGAACGCCAGTGCTATGAAAATATTAAAGTTGTGGACGTAGAGACTGAATTTGGAAAATTTTCTTTGCCGGTTGTTGAATTTGATTTAAGGAAGGAAGATGAATCAGAAGAAGATAAAAGGACTCCTTATTTTTTCATTCCCGGCATGCCCACATCCGATTTTCATAGTAGCGTTGCAATTTCTATGGGATTGGCATTGAGGGGAAATAAAGTTTATGTACCGGTAGATATTGAGACATCATCAGTCCAGAAGCCGGAAGATTTAAAAGAGCAGATAAAAGCACGCGGAGATTTCAAAATACAGGCCGAAGTTTTCAAACAAACAATAAGAAAATTGGGTTTAGATAAAGTTAATATTATTGGGCATTCTTTTGGAGCTACGGTTGCCCTTGAATTGGGCTCAGATGAAGACTTTGAAGAACTGGAAGATTTAGTGGTGATGGACCCCTTAGGGATAGAAGAGAAAGGACTTCCGAAACTAGCAAAAGAATTTGGTTTCAGTCAGACCGTTTTAAGATTTTTACCTTATGCTGAACAACGCATAAAAGTTGCTAAAGAGCCTAAGGCAAAAGGTAAACCAGAGATGGGCTTGTATTTAGAAGATGTCAAAATTATAGCTAAAAAGCTGTATGACGCTGAAAAATTAAGTAAAATAAAACCAAACGGACGTTTTCAAGTTTGGTTCGGCACCGATAGCCCCATAATGAACTCAGACGTGATAGAGACTGCTTTTAAGGAATCTGATGTAGAAATTTATAAAGTTGAGGGAGGAGAACATATGTGGCCGGTTAGGGGCGCGCTGGGGCTTTCGAGAATGTTAAAAGCCGGGAAGCCAGCAGAACAAGTTACTACAGTAGAAGTTTCTGATTTTGAGAAATCTGGAATGGAGGCAATTTTAGAAAATATCAAATAAAAAACCCGCTTTATTTTTTACCCAGAAGATAAAGCAAAATTATAAGGTAAGTAAAGTGTAGGAAAACATCAGTTGGATTTGGACTGAAAACAAATAATTGCCCTAGTCCTGAAATTATATTTTTGCCAGCAACGGCAAAGGCAGCGATTAAGGCTATCAATATAAAAAGAATGAAAACCAGTAAAACCTTTTTAGTTTTTATATTAAAAATAAGCATTAAACCTCCGGCAATTTCCAAAATCATCATTAGCGCTATTAAAATAGGATAATTCAGATTAAGCCTGGAAAACTCGATAACAGCTTGTTGCCAATTAAAAATTCTATATATTCCGGCAGATAAAAACACCAGTCCTATAAATAGCCTTAGTAAATTTTCTGGATTTAAGTTATTTTTTATACTATTCATAATATTGATTTATTCTATCACAAGATTTAACTAATGGAAAAGAAATACCCCTTAGGGCACAAAAAAGTTTTAATTTTATATGCTCCGCTTGGAGCAGGGCATGGAGCGGCAGCTAAAGCCGTGGAGGAGGCGTTTGCCCTTAAATACCCCAATATAGAGGTTAAAAACGTAAATATATTAGATTACACGGTAAAATCTTTCAGGTTTGGTTTGCCATGGGCATTTTCATATTTTAACTCAAAAGCCCCATTTGTCTATAAGTGGGTTTACAGGTTTTATAACAATCAAACAAACCATAAAAATGCAAACAGAATTTCTGGTATAGTGCTTAAAAAAAAGAAATTTGTAAAATTCATTGAAGAGTTTAACCCCAATTTTATAATTTCAGCAAACCCATTGCCCAGGCAGTTGGTTTTAGAGGCCGGGGGGAAAAAAATTACCGACATACCGTCAGCTAATATTTGTACAGATTTTGGCTTTCATTCTCTTTGGTATGACAATAAAGTAAAATATTATTTTGTGGCGACAGAGAGCGTCAAAAATGCTTTAATGAATAATCATAACGTAGCCGGAGAAAAAATTATGGTTACAGGGATTCCTATATGTTCAAAATTTAACAAAAAGTTAGACCGCGAAAAGATTATAAAAGATTTAGGTTTTGATGCTTCAAAACCAATACTCTTGATAGTTGGAGGGAAAATTTCTTATAATAATTTAATTAAGATTATAAAAGGAATTAAGCGAAGTGGTAAAATTGTACAGCTTATAGTCGTTGCTGGCCGAGATAAAGTTTTAGAAAAAAAAATAAGTAGTTCAGATTTAAAAAACGATAAAGCTATTAGGACATTTGGCTTTGTCGATAATTTAGAAGAATATATGACGATAGCGGATTTAATATTAACAAAGGCTGGCGGATTAACAGTTTCTGAGTGCTTAGTAGAAAATTTACTAATGATTTTTAACAATGTTATACCAATACAAGAGGACGATAATGTGGAGTATTCTGAAAAAAATGGGGTTGGGGTAAAAGTAAATAACGTAAAAGAAAC
>JAPLZA010000066.1:0-3999 GCA_026395275.1 Candidatus Staskawiczbacteria bacterium
CTTTTAGCGATGGCGGTGGCTAAATTACCAATCCTCTGCAATCCAATTTTTATTTGCCTTTCCAAAATTTCTTTCTTTTTACCACTATCACGTTCTTCTGCAGTTTCTCCAATACAAAAAATAACTTTTAAACCAACTTCTAAAGATTTTTTGATTTTTTTATTTACAATTTCGTCTGTTTCGCCAAAATATTTTCTTCGTTCGGAATGCCCAATTATTACATATTCTGCTCCTAAATCTTTTAACATTAAGCCAGATATTTCTCCGGTAAACGCACCCTTGTCTTCAAAATAAACATTCTGCGCACCCATTGAAACTATGCCTCCACCAAATACAGAAGCATATAAATATACAGACGGTGGACATACAACAACCTCTGGTTTAAGCCCCTTAACGCCATCTCTTATTTCATCAAAAATTTCTTTGCCTTCTTTTTGCGTGACTGGATTCATTTTCCAGTTCGCAACAATTAAATTCTTCATAAATTTATTTTAACACATTCTACGGCTCAGTTAAAACTACTGGGCCTTTTTCGGTGATGACAATTGTGTGTTCAAAATGGGCGGATAAAGACCCGTCGCTTGTAGCATAACCATAGCCATCTTTTGATGGTTTTATTTTGTAATCACCCATTGTTACCATTGGCTCAATACAAATTACCATTCCTTCAACTAAATTTTCTCCGCTTCCGCGTTTTCCAAAATTAGGAACTTTTGGATCTTCGTGGACCGTTTTGCCAATTCCGTGCCCGCACAAGTCGCGCACAACTCCAAAGCCCTGGTCTTCGACAAAGCGTTGTATTGTATTTCCAATATCTCCAATAGTATTCCCAACTTTTGCTTTTTTAATTCCTAGTCTTAAAGATTTTTTTGTGACGTTTATTAATCTTTTTGTTTCAAAAGAAACTTCTCCAACCGCAACGGTCATTGCCATGTCTGTATTAAAACCTTTATACAAAACTCCAAGATCTAATTTAAGTAAGTCGCCATTTTTTAAAACATAATTAGATGGAAATCCGTGAACTATGTTTTCATTTGTTGAGGCGCACAAAGAATACGGAAAACCTGCATAGCCCTTAAAAGCAGGCCTTGCTCCCTTAGAAACAATAAGAGCCTCTGCGGCTCTGTCTAATTCTAAAGTAGTAATTCCCGGTTTTGCCATTTTTTCCAATTCTTTCATGGTAGCGGCTAAAATTTTTCCGCCTTCGGCAATAATTTTAATTTCTTCTTGTGTTTTTATCTTTACCATTGACTTGTCATTTTATGGCTTCAACAACGTCTTTATGAACATCGGCGACAGTTTGTTCGCCGTTTATTTTATTTAAATGTAAACCTTGTTTTTCAACAACTTCCATAACCGGAAAGGTTTGCTCTTTAAAAACTTCTAATCTCTTTCTAATTACTCCCGGATCGTCTAAAGTTCTTTTAACCAAAACAGACCCATCCAGGGGACACTTTGTTAATTTTTCTGTTTCTGGACTAAACAAAATTGAATGACGAATTAATTCACAAATTCTTCTGTGAGAATTTCTAAAAATTGTAGTTTCGGCTGTTATGTCTAGCAAAATAAATTTAATATTTTGTGCGCCATAAAGCTTTTTTAAAAGAGGAACTTCTTTTTCTGCCTCATACACAGTTCTAGGAGACCCTGAAAAAATAATCGATTCATCATCTTTAGCTAACTCTTTTATTTTCTCTACCATTAAAAAAACAACGAAAGGAGGGCTGTTTAACAAACCCGTTTCCCATCGTTTTTTTTCATCTGAAACTTTATATTTTTCCCCTTCTATTTCAAAAACTTTTTCTGGTTTTTCATTCTTAAAACAAGCTTCTATAACTTTGCTAGACTCAAAATGGTAATATCCGGTTTTATCAGCCAAAAGCTCTGCTTGAGTCCCCTTTCCCGCTCCCGGAGGACCAAATAAAATTATAACTTGTTTATCCATTAAAATGTTTCATATTCGCGCATTTGAAGTTGCGCATTAATTTGTCTGACCGTGTCTAGCACAACGCTAACTACGATTAAAAGCGAAGTTCCTCCAACCAAAAATGCAAATCCTGTAACTCCGGTTAATCCGGCAACAATTGACGGCAATACGGCTATTAATCCTAAAAATATTGCTCCGGTGAACAAAACTCTGTTTAGAATATGCTTTACGAAAATAGCTGTTGATTGACCTGGCCTTACTCCCGGCACGAACCCGCCCATTTTCTGCAAGTTTTCAGCAATTGTTTTTGGATCAAAAGTTACTGCGGTATAAAAATATGTAAAAATAATAACTAGTAAAAAGTATAAAGCTCCGTGTATCCAAACATTGTTAAAAAAGAATCCAATGTTTGTGGCCACTGTTCCAATCACTCCGGCATAAGTGCCAAAATAACTGGCGATCATTCCTGGGAATAAAAGTATAGACAAAGCAAAAATAATTGGAATAACTCCGGCTGGGTTAACGCTTAAAGGTAAATATGTGGAAACTCCTCCATACATTTTCATACCCCTAACTCTTTTTGCATAAGAAACCGGGATATTCCTACGGGCTTCTGTAATTAAAACAACTCCGGCAACAATAACTACTGCAAGAACAAAAAATGCGATATAAGAAGGTATTTGTGATGGACTGTAAGATGAAAATGTCTGGAAAATATTCATAGGGATTCTTGCAACTATACCGGCGAAAATTAACAAAGAAATACCGTTTCCCATTCCCTGTTCAGAAATTATTTCTCCAATCCACATTAAAAACATAGCTCCGGCTGTAATGGTCAGAATGGCCGAAAGCATAACCGGTACAGAAAGTCCCGTAATAATTCCTTGTCTTATAAAAACTACTAACATTCCATAACCTTCAAATGCTGCTAACGGAATTGTGAGCAATCTTGAATATTGATTAAATTTTTTCCTTCCAGATTCACCCTCTTCTTTATACATTTTTTCCAAAGCTGGAAAAATCATTGTTAAAAGCTGTAAAATAATTGTAGCTGTAATATAGGGCCCAAGTCCAAGCAAAACTATTGAAAAGTTGCTCAATGCTCCTCCTGTGAACAAATTTAAAAGACCAAAAACCTGATTTTGATCAAAGAATTTTCTTAAATTTTCAGCGCCAATTCCCGGTATTGGAACGTTTGCCGCAAGCCTAAAGACGACAAAAAGAAAAACTACAAATAGAAATTTGTTTCTTAGTTCCTTATTTTTGAAAAGAAATAGTATTTTTTCGTACCACATATTTATTTAGCGGCTACTACAATTTGTTTTACAGATCCTCCTGCCTTTTCAATTGCGTCTTTGGCTGTTTTAGAAACCCTGCAATTTTCTATAACTAACTTTTTTGTTAATTTACCTGTTCCTAAAATTTTAATTTTTGGAGATCTTCCTTTTATTTTACTTATAAGTCCCTTTTTAATCAAATTTTCAGGATTTATAATTTCTCCGTCTTTTGTCTTTTTTTCCAAAACATCTAAATTAATAACTGAAAAATCTGTTTCAAATCTAAAACTCTTATATCCTTTTAATTTCGGATATCTTTTTATAAGAGCTCTTACTATCGGCTCCATTTTTCTTCCGGCTCTAGAGCTCTGTCCTTTTATTCCTTTTCCTGAATAGCTTCCATGTTTGCCTCCCCTGCCGACTCTTTTTTTGTCCCTATTTTTATGTTTTCTTTTTAATTCGTGAAGTTGCATGTTTTTGTTAAACCTTGTTTGAGGCTTTTAATTTCTTGAGCGCTTCCATTGTTGCTCTGGCGTTATTTAATTTATTTTTTGAACCCGAAAGAATTTTTGAAGAAATATTTTTTATTCCTGCTAAATCGCAAATAGTTCTGACGGCTCCTCCTGCTACCAATCCTCTTCCTTGCTTCTGTGGTTTCAATAAAATAACTGCTGGTCCGTATTTTGCCTCAACTTCGTGAGGAATAGTGCCATTTACAATAATAACGCTTAACAAGTCCTTTTTTGCGCGTCTGGTGGCCTTATCTATGGCCTGAGACACGTCCTTTCCTTTGTC